>JBCBHD010000250.1:0-4654 GCA_038526115.1 Pseudomonadota bacterium
GCACTTAGGGGAGCCAATCATGACTAGCCTGATCCAAAATCTTCCATTGCCATTTCTTGCCACCGGTGGACGCAAAGCACCGGCCCGGAACGCCTTCGATCTCTCACCTCAGATGCGGGCCATCATTGCTTTGGCAGCGACCGCGATGACGCTTGCGGTGTTCTATGCTGTCACTCGCGGACTGCTGGGCATCGCGCCTGATCATCACGCCACGCGCCATCTGGCGGTCGTCATCCATGTCAGCACCGTCATCCCCGCAATTCCCCTCGGCGGCTTTCTGCTGCTGGCCCCGAAAGGCACTCCGTTGCACAAACAGCTCGGCAAGTTCTGGGTGGCCCTGATGGTGACCACGGCGCTTTCCGCGATCTTTATCCAGACCAGCGGTGGCTTCAGCTTCATCCATATCTTTATCCCTATGACACTGTGGGCATCTTACAAGCTGATCGCCACAGCGCGGCGCGGCGACATGAAAGGCCACAAGAAAGAGATCCTGAGCCTTTACCTGGGCGCGCTGATGATCCCCGGAGTGGTCAGCATGGCGTTGCCCGGTCGTTTGATGAATGTGTGGCTGTTTGGGTGAGAGGCTGCGACAACCCTCCCCATCAGGGCGGCGACGCTGACTTAAGATCAGCGTCGCCGTTTCAACACAAGATAGAGTGCGCCGTCTCCGCCATGGCGGATGTGTGCCTTCCGTATGGCTGCGACAGCGTCAGCGTGATTGCTCGCAGCGAGCCAGTCGATCAGCTTGGCCCGAATGGCACCTCGCTTTGAACCGCGATCTGCGGGATCAACGGGCCGCTCTCGTCCGGCGATCACCAGCACTAACCGCGCATCCATCGCCCGCGCCTGATCAATCCCCGACATGATGCGATGATAGGCGCTGTCCAGCGTATGGCCGTGCAGGTCGAGCGTGTAGTCCGGAGCAACCTGCCCGTTCTTGAGCTTGCGGTTCCAGTGCGAATCCAGCTCAGATGAGAATGCAGGACGCGGCCGAGACCTCATCGTTACCGGCTTCGCCGATCCGGGAGGGGGGCTTTTGGGTTTCGATGCAAGTGAACGGCTAGGTTTGCCCATCGGTGCTTGCCCGTCTTCCGCCTTTGGCAAGCCTGGTCGAACGCGCCCCTCGATAGGCGTTACGCTTTGCGCGAGCCGCGCCCATGCCGCCTGCTCTTCAGCGTTAAGTCCGCGTGGGACGCTCATTGCCCGGTGACGCTCTGCCCTGAGTTAAGCCTCCCTACCGTCCCTTTAGGCAGCAGTAGCAACGCATCGCCTCGTCCGGACATGCCGCCAGCGATGTCACGCGCTCGCGGGCCCGCCCCCCAGAAGGTATCGAAGCGATTGGCGCCCTTGATCGCGCCGCCGACATCCTGTGCGATCCACAAGCCATCAGCTTCATCGCGATCCAAATCGAGCCACACAGGCGCGCCAAGTGGTACGAACCGAGGGTCGGTCGCAACAGAGCTTTCCTGACGGACCGGCACCCCAAGCGCACCCAGCGGACCATCTCCCCGCAGTTCGCGAAAGAAAATCCAGCTTTTGTTGAGCCGCATCAGGTCGCGGCCTTCGGCAGGGTTTTCGCGGATATAGGCCATGATGCCTTGCATCGATCCCGGATATTGCCCCGGACCATCACCCAACAGCCCGCGTTCGCGCATGACTCCGCCTATGCCTGTATATCCCCGACCGTTCTGCCCCGCATATCCGATCCGGATCACTTCGCCTTCGGGGGTCCGCAAACGGCCAGATCCCTGAATTTGGAGGAAGAAGAACTCAACAGGGTCGGCGGCATAGGCAATGACCGGAACTCGCCCTTCAAGAGCGCCCTCTTCAATCTCGGTGCGGTCGTAATAGCGGACAAACTCGCCACTATTGTTAGTCCGTCCCAGTGGCGGACGGCCAGTACGTTCGGCTTCCGAAACATCGGCTGGCCACCCACGCTTCAGGTCATCGGGGAGGACATAGACCGGCACATCGTAGCCAGGTCGACGGGTTCGGCTTCCGGCGATCTCAGGCTCGAAGTAACCGGTCGCGAACGCTTGCCCGTCTCCGACACGAGCGGTTTCGAAGTATCGGATGAAGAAGTCGCGGCCATCTTGTGTCGGCCATTCAAAGGCGAGTTTGCACACCCGGCGCCAGTCGGCAAAGGCATTGATCCCGCTCTGATCGTCTCGCTTCAGCAATTGCGGGCAGGATTCGTTGAAGCTCGCTAACGCAGCATCGGCATCCGCGCTGCTCATTCCCAGCCGTGCAACATCAGGGCCAAGTGCGACACCCGCTAAGGCTGCGCTGGTTGCAGTTGGATTGGTGGAGGCGGCAGTGGTCGAAGCCGAAGGCGGACCTGATTTCGGAATGATGGCGCAGCCCGCGAGCATAAAGGTTGCTGCGAGTACGAGGCTTGCTCGTTTGGTCATTCTTGGGCGTGACGCGTGCGAAGCTTCGGGAGCGGCCAGCCGAATGACGTCAGGCGCACGGTGTCCGCTTCGAAGCAAGGCTTACCCTTCGTCGGTTTCGTCAAGCACCCAATTCGGATCGCGAGCGGCGACGTTGCGCGAGAATGTCCAGACGTCGCGGCTTTCCACAGCATCATCCAGCGATCCTGCAATCACATTTCCATCCTGGTCGCGGGTTACCGCCGCGATATCGGCTACAAACAGGACGGCGATACGCGCCAGTTTGCCATCCAATGATGCAGAATGGATGCGGGTCTCTTCAATCCGCACCAGCGAATTGTCGAGTGTTTGCCCGGCTTCTTCGCGTGAAGAAATGGCCGCATCAAAGCCCGCAAAAACATCATCGTCACACAGCTCGCGCAGTGTTTCCCGATCGCCATTCCAGAACGCTTCGAGAACCATTTCATACGCGCCCTTCGCGCCTTCCATAAATGATGGAAGGTCGAATTTGCTATCGGCGTTGGCAATTTCGCGAATGCCGCGTTCTACCGCCGGCATGACACCTTCAATTTGAGTCACACGCGGAGCCGGTGCAGGTGCGGCCTGCTGCTGAACGGCAGGTGGCAGCTTGCTGTCTTCGGGTCGTTGCGGAACCGATTCCTCTTCGTGCTCGGCCCGACGGCCAAGCACGGAATAAAGCCGCAATCCGAGGAAAGCGGCGACCATGGCGAGAAGAACGATTTCTAACATTCGACAAATACCCGATAGATTCGGTGGCTGGCATCATCACGATACACAGTCCATGCACCCCTCCGTGCCTTAAATAGGCTCTAATTACAATTCGACAACGACCTTTGCGGTTCCCTTAACGGGTTTTTGCGGGTCTTTCGTCCGGTTGCGAGCACGCTTTGTGCCTGCTAGGCGCGCCGCCGGTAAATCAGCTTGCGCAATGCGCAATTCCAGTATCCAAATTTGAAAGACTCAGACCATGGCCGACGAAGGCGACATTCTCACCGATCTCAACAACCAGCCCGGCGCAGCTAATGGTGCCGACACACAGCCCGCTGCCGGGATCATCACGCAATATGTGAAAGACCTGTCGGTCGAGAATCCAAGCGCGCCGGATGTCTTCTCGTGGACAGAACAACCAAAGCTGGATGTTCAATTCAACATCGGCGCCGACACGGTCAGCCCCGAGGTTAGCGAAGTCACGTTGAAGATGAACATCACGGCCACTTCGGAAAAAGGCACGGTCTACATCGTCGAACTCGACTATTGCGGACTTGTTGGCATCCGCAACATTCCTGAAGATCAGGCTCACGCCTTCCTTTTTGCCGAAGCGCCTCGCATCCTGTTCCCGTTCGCACGCCGAGTGGTGGCTGATGCCGTTCGTGACGCCGGTTTCCCGCCGCTGATGGTCGACCCTGTCGACTTTAACGGCCTGTATATCCAGCAGCTTCAGGCCAAGCGCGCTCAAGAAGAAGGCGAAGGCGGCGCTCCGGCCGTACCAGGCGGTGACGCGTAAACCACAGATATTGCAGGCCTGATCGATGAGCCTGCTCAAGAATGTTGGAACGATCGGCTCGCTTACTCTGTTGAGCCGGATCGCCGGGATGGCGCGCGAGATGATTTTCTCGCGTGTCCTCGGTGCCAATGCTGTTACCGATGCATGGTTTCAGGCGTTCATCATCCCCAACGTTTTCCGCCGCCTGTTTGCAGAAGGTGCCTTTTCCGCGGCTTTCGTGCCGATGTTTTCGAAAAGGCTGCATGGTGAAGGTGGCATCGAAGAGGCGCGATCTTTCAGCGCCGATGTGCTGAGCGTTTTCCTGCCGCTGTTGATCGCGCTAGTCGCGGTATTCGAGCTGATCATGCCTGGCGTGATCTGGCTGCTATCTGAAAAGCCTATCGATCCGGAAACCTACCCGCTGGCGGTTGATTTTGCGCGGATCATGTTTCCCTACATCCTGCTGGTGAGCCTCCTCACATTGTTCACTGGCATGCTCAACTCCGTGTCACGATTCGCCCCAGGAGCGAGCTTTCCGATTATTCTCAATATCGTTCTGATCGGTGCGTTATTAGTCGGCGAACACTGGATGGCGACAGGCGCAAGTCTCGAACAGGTCGCCTATGGCATCGCCTGGACAGTGGCCGGAGCGGGCGCGATGCAGTTAGCGTGGCTCTATTACTGGGTCCGCGTTGAGGGCTTCGAAGTGAAGATGCGTTGGCCCCGGATTACACCGGAGGTGAAGCGCAAGGCGCTTCAC
>JBCBHD010000251.1:0-4637 GCA_038526115.1 Pseudomonadota bacterium
GCGATTTTCGCGATAAAGCTCGTAATCCAGCAGTTCGCGAAGAGAAACGGGTGCGCTTGGCTGCTGTTTCACTACCTGGCCTTTGACCCGAAGCGGAACGGCCAACTGGAAACCTACTGGTACGCTGTCACATCAGGAATGGACTCAACCGAAGCTGCTGAGCGTGTGTTCGGCGATCTTGACCAGCTGGAAAAAGAGCTCCTGAATTATGGCCGTCAGCGAAACATGAAAGGCCAGCGTTGGAACAGGGAAGCCATCTCTATTGGCTCCATAAACGTGAGCAAACTCACAAGCGGTCACGCGGCAATGATGGATGTTATCATCCGATCGAAACGCGGCGTGGACCAGGATCAGGCTACCGAGCTGCTCGAAAAAGCGCGATCGACCGCTGCGAATTATTCCGGCGATGCAGCTGTTTACGCCGCACTTGCCGAAGCGGAATACGATGCAGGAAATGACAGTCAGGCCATCGCGGCTGCCGACAATGCTATCGCCGCGGATCCAAGCTCAAAGAACGCCTATGTGCAGAAAGGCTATGCTCTTTTTCGGCAAGCGGAGGATGCTGACGACAAGGAAGCAGCCTACGCAAAAGCAATGGCGCCATTCGAAGCACTGAACGCGCTTGAGGCCGACCACACACAGCCGCTAATCCACTATTACCGCAGCTTTACAAAGCGCGGAATTGCAGCGCCTGATGGCGCGAAGTTCGCGCTGGAGCGCGCTACGCAATTGGCACCGTTCGACAAAGGCCTGGCAATGGAAGTTGCTGCGATGAAAGCGTATGATGGGGAGAGCGAAATCGCCCGCTATCTCCTGGGTCCGATCGCCGCTGACCCGCATGGCGGGAAGCGAGCCAGTGCCGCTCAGTCCATGATCGACTATCTCAAGAACATCCCGAATGGCCAAAGTGTGAGCTTTGGGCGGGTACTGTCCGAGCTGAACGCAGATGACGGCGGCGATAGCGAAAGGGAAACATAGCGAGACTGGCCGATTGAACGGACCCAGCAAGCAGTATTGAGTATCCGGGGAACGAAGAAACCGGAAAACTAGCCAAGCAGCTGATTTTCAATATACATTGCTTCTTGTGATGCGGTCGCAGGCATCGCGTTGGGGACGCATATATCATGATTGCACGGATCGGTTCCGTATTCCTTATGGGTCTGGCGTTGGTGCTTGCCAGCTCGCCCGTTCGCGCCGAATGGCACGAGGCTTCATCCGAACACTTCGTAATTTACGCTAATGAAAGTGAAGACGAGGTTCGCCTCTATGCCGAGAACCTTGAGCGGTATCACAGCGCGATGGAAGAATTCACCGGGCGCGATCTGGCAACGCCCAGTCCATCGAACCGGGTCAAAGTGTTCGCAGTTGGCTCTAGCTCGGACATTCGAAAGCTGGCGGGTTCAAGCGGGGTGGAAGGGTTCTACCTACCCCGGGCGCAAGGCAGTGTGGCGTTCGTTCAACAGATCGAGAACAAGGTCGGTCACCCCGACCTCTCTACCGTCGTCCTGCTTCACGAATACGCCCATCATTTTCTGAGTTCTACAGATCGCTTTGCCATGCCTCTCTGGATGAATGAAGGCGCGGCAGAGTTCTTCTCATCCGCCTATTTCCATGAAGACGGGTCGGTCTTCCTCGGCCTTCCCTCATCACGCCGCGATTTCACGATCTTTTGGAAAGAGACTGAAATGACGGCAGTGCGAGAACTGCTCGATATGGACTGGCCCCGCCTGAGCGGCCGTGTCGATAAATCGAAAGCGTCCTTCTATGGTCGCAGCTGGCTGCTCTATCACTACCTTTCAACCAGCGAAGAGCGCAGCGGACAATTGCGTGCCTATTGGCTCGAAGTGCTGAAAGGCAAAAGCTCACTAGACGCGGCACAAAGCGTGTTTGGTGACCTCGGCGTTTTGGAACGACAGCTAAACAAGCACTTCCGAAATCGAGAGCGCAAGAGCCATCGGGTTCTACCGGAGGACATCGACATCAGTCCCATCACGGTGCGTCGTCTTGATGACGGCGAGGTAGCGATGAAGGATGTTCGGATACAGTTGGAGCGCGGCGTAAACCTGCCACAAGCCCAAAAACTGGTTCGCAAAGCCCGAAGCATCGCTGCGCAATATCCTGACAATGCCCGCGTTTTAACAACACTCGCCAGATCCGAATACAGCGCCGAAAAAGATAGCTTGGCAATCGCAGCCGCCGACAGGGCATTGGCGAACGGAGAACCACCGCGTGATGCCTATGTATATGCTGGATTGGCAAGGTTTAGGCAGGCAAGAGGACTTTCCAATCCAACCCAGAGAGATGGAGCCTACCAAAATGCAATGGAGCCTTTGACCTCACTTCAGGCACTCGAGGATGACCACATCGTGCCTCTGGTTTATGCTTACAGGGCCTACGCAGAAAGAGGCGTTGCACCCAGCAATGAAGCGAAGGAAGCATTTTTCCGCGCTGCCAGACTTGCTCCGTTTGATCAGGAACTGTGGCTGCTTACTGGTATGATACACATCAATGATGGCCGTATCGCTGACGCCAGAGCCGCACTCCAGCCGCTTGCAAGTAACCCGCATGGCGGTTCAAAAGCTGAACAGGTCCGCAACTTGCTCGCGTTCTTGTCGGACAAGCCCGAAGGACAACCTATCGAACTGCAACAGGCAATTTCAGGCTATTTCCTGAGCGAATAATGCCGCAGGACAAGCTTTGCTGTCAGCGCGTCATCATCCCGGTGACGATCGAACCGAGGATGCCACCGAGCGCACCGCCGCCCTGGCCGCCACTGCTGCCAGCTCCGCCACCGGTCGCTTGCTTGGCCATGTAGCCCGCAACCGCCATGGCGAGGATGGGCAGCATCTTCTTGAGCAAGCCCTCGTCAAGACCAGTTAGCGCGGAGACTTCTCCAGCGACAGAACGGCTGACATCCTTGCTGCCGAATATATTACCGAGAATGTCATTGCCGGGTTGTGTTGGCGTTGGGCTGCTTCGCAATACGGCGTCGAGCAAGCCGCCGCCCAGGCCGCCTCCACCACTACCGCCAAGGATAGCTCCGGCCAGACCGCCAAGGCCGCCCATCGGATCCGGCGTAGCGCTACCTCCAGTAGCGCTACGGCCAAAACCTGCCACAATTGCCGGAAGGAGCGCTCCTGCCGCGGTACCCGCTGTACCTTCGTCGATACCAAGTTCGCTTGCCATCGCCGAAATCGCACCCGACTGCTGCAGCATTTGCGCTAGGCTCATGCCTATTCCCTCCCAAGAATTGTGTTCTAGCTGACCGGGTCGGCTTACTTCTTGCCGAACAGTCCCGAAGCCATATCAGCAATGTCGTCCATAGGATTGCCGTCGCCATCGCGATCCAACATTGACATAATTCCGCTTAGACCGCCCTCGCTGCTGTCAGCCATGCCAGCGAAACTACCCAAAGCGCCTTCGCCGCCCATCTGCTCCATGATCGATCCAAGAGCTCCGGTGTCCATACCGGTCTTTTGCGCAGCCAGTTCGACAGTGTCGCCATCTTCGGGCGCCGACTGGCCCAAAGCAGCAAGCCCCTTTTCGACCATTGATGGGTCGATCCCGACCTTCTCTGCGAGACTGGCCACCGTATCTGGAGACCCTGCAACCTGCTTCAGAATTCCATCCAGCATGCTCATCGGTACGATCCCTTCAATTGTTGAGTTTTATCGAATCTAGTAGGTTTAATGTGGTCGCAAAGCGCGGAAAAATAAAGGCCCCGCACGGGCATTCGCCGGGCGAGGCCCCCTCTCCAACTGTAAACTCTTGTGTCAGGCAGCGACGGCGTTTGCCGGAGCCGCCTTTCGCACGCCTTCATCCACATGCGCTTCGAACTCGGCAAAGTTGTCGATGAACAACTGGACCAGCTTCTGGGCAGTGGCATCATAACCCGTCTTGTCTGTCCAGGTGTCGCGCGGGTTGAGAATGGTTTGATCAATACCCTGCATGCCCAGCACGGGGACATGGACCGGCACATCAAAGCCGAAATTGTCGTCCTTGCGATACTCGACATTGTCCAGATCACCATCCAGAGCCGCGTTCAGCAATGCACGGGTCGCTTTGATCGGCATGCGATTGCCGACACCATACTTGCCCCCCGTCCAACCGGTGTTGAGCAGCCAGCATTGCACCTGCCCTTTGGCAATACGTTCCTTCAAGAGGTTCCCATAGACGCTGGGATGGCGCGGCATGAACGGCGCGCCGAAACATGTGCTGAATGTCGCTTGGGGTTCAGTAACACCAATCTCAGTCCCAGCGACCTTGGCAGTGTAACCCGACAGGAAGTGATACATGGCCTGCTCTGGCGTCAGCCGCGCGATCGGAGGAAGCACGCCAAATGCATCAGCGGTGAGCATCACGACATTGGCGGGAACCGGACCGAGATTATCTGCACTCGTATTCGGAATGTAGTCGATAGGGTATGCGCCGCGGGTGTTCTCAGCGAGCGAGTTGTCATCAAAATCGAGCTCTCGGGTCTGCGGATCCATCACCACATTCTCTAGCACCGTGCCGAACTTGCGTGTGGTAGCGTAAATCTCTGGCTCTGCCTCTTCGCTAAGGCGGATCATCTTGGCGTAGCAACCGCCCTCAAAGTTGAAGATCGCCGTGTCGGACCAGCCATGCTCATCATCCCC
>JBCBHD010000252.1:0-4612 GCA_038526115.1 Pseudomonadota bacterium
CAGACAAGACCTCAAAAGAACGACATCCGCGATTCCGCATCAACCTCGCATTGGCAGTTTCGGTGGGCCTTGAAGAAGAGAATGCACGCCGTCTGCTTGGCAGCGCGGGTTTTCGATTGCAGCGCGCGCGCGCATTGCCAGAAAGTGCTCAGGGTCCGGCAGCACCGGATAGCTGGACATGGCGACCTCGAAGACCCGGAGATAAACCGCAACGCAGCGGCAGGCCTGATCAGCGAAGAGGCAAAGGCAGGGAGAATGCCAAGAACGGTAAGCGCGGCTCAAAACGCAATCAGCGTGAGAAGCCGCGTGACAAGAAGCCTGACGCAGGTCCTGCACGGGCCAGCGGAGCGTTCGATGGATTGGCAGACTTGCTCGGCGGATGAACGATCCGGCGCCTGGCTCGCTTCGGATTGACCGATTGCTGGTTTACTTGCGCTTTGCTCGAACGCGATCCGTCGCAAGATCAATGATCGAAGCGCGGACTTTGCGCCGCAATAGAAAACATGTGCTGCGCCCGTCAGAGAATGTCGGTATCGGCGATGTGCTCACTTTGGTGATAGGAAATGAAGTCCGTGTGGTTGAAGTCTTGGCATTACCCGAACGCCGAGCCTCTCCTGCACTTGCCAAGTCCCATTATCGCGAGCTTGACCGAACTGGCTAAATCGCCCTAGCAGCCCAGCTCAACACGCAATGGAAGTGAAAGACACCCAATGACTTATGTCGTCACCGATGACTGCATCAAATGCAAATACACCGACTGTGTCGAAGTGTGCCCGGTGGACTGCTTTTACGAAGGCGAGAATATGCTGGTCATCAATCCCAGCGAATGCATCGATTGCGGAGTGTGTGAACCGGAATGCCCAGCGGAAGCGATTCTGCCCGATACTGAGGACGGGCTGGAGAAGTGGCTGGAGCTCAACACGAAATTCTCCGCCGAATGGCCGAACATTACGAGCCAGAAGGAACCACCGGCCGACGCCGATGACCACAAAGGCGAAGAAGGCAAATTCGAGAAGTATTTCAGTGCCGAGCCCGGCGAAGGTGACTGACTAAGCGCTGAAAAGCGCTTGCCAAATTGATGCACATGCTCGGCTCAATTCGCCGACAACAAGCAACGACTCGCAATTTTGTTGCGAATGTGTTATATAATGCATCAACCGCGTCGGCTGGCCCCGGCGCTGGCGAAGAAAAAGCAGAAAGGCTTCTGACCAGCAGCGACATATTCGGACGGTTACGACACGGTGCCTGCTCGCCCTTGGTGTGATGCAAGCCCGCAGGAAAAGACGTCTGTTGCCAGCGGCTGGCAAGTCACATGAAAGGAACTCGCATGGCTAGCAACGCGCCCGCCTTTACGGTCGGAGACTATGTCGTTTACCCAAAGCACGGCGTAGGCCGGGTAATCGAACTGCAAAGCGAAGAGATCGCTGGAATGCAGCTCGATCTGTATGTGCTGCGATTTGAGAAAGAGCGGATGACTCTGCGCGTCCCGCTGAACAAGGTCGAATCCATTGGCATGCGCAAATTGTCTTCGGATAAGACTCTGAAGGACGCAATGGAGACCCTGAAGGGCAAGCCAAAGGTCAAGCGCACCATGTGGTCGCGCCGTGCGCAGGAATACGAAGCCAAGATCAATTCCGGTGAGCTGGTTTCAATCGCAGAAGTGACTCGCGACCTGTTTCGTCCTGACGATCAGCCAGAACAGAGCTATTCGGAGCGCCAGATCTTCGAAGCGGCTTCCAGTCGCCTGGCTCGCGAGCTCGCTGCTATGGAAGAGACCGACGAGCCTACCGCACTTGAGAAAATTCTCGAGGTTCTGCGAGAGCACGCACCGCAATATTACGACAACGACGACGAGGGCTAAGTCGGTCCTGATCAAAACACGCAAAGGGTCGCCCGCAAGGGCGGCCCTTTTTGATTCGCGCATCAACAGCAACTCAAGCTCTTGCACCTAGAGGTGCGGTGTATTATATCACCAATACGGTAACTTCTATCGCTTGGTCAGGTGGAGACAATTGATGACACGCACCCTCTTTCAGCGCTCAGCACCCGCAATAGCCCTCGCCGCTGCGGCAATGCTTGGCGGTTGCAACATGAACTTCAACATGTCCAATTTCGAAGGCGTCCCGTTGGCGGAGCTTGATATGAGCGGGGACGCGCCCACTGCCCTGGAACTGGCCGGGCCAGATTCGGTGGTCATAACGGAAGGGGCGGAATTTGCTGTCACGATCGATGGGGACCCTGATGCGGTGGAGGCCGTGCGCTTCGATCGCGACGGAGAGACGCTCGAAATCGGCCGTGACACTGATGTGTTTGACGGGTCCGGTAAAGCAACTATCCGTGTCACAATGCCAGCACCGCGAGAACTTGGTATCGCGGGTAGCGGAGCCATCGAAGCGGCAACGATGGCTTCGAATGCCGAAGTTGGCATTGCTGGTTCAGGAGATGTCAGCATAGCGAGAATTGAAGCGGAGAGCTTCGAAGTCAGCATCGCCGGTAATGGAGATGTCACGACTTCGGGTACTGCTGAAAACCTCGACATATCCATCGCGGGTTCCGGCAATGCCCAGTTCGCTGACCTTAAGGCCGATACAGTCGACATATCGATTGCAGGCTCAGGTGATATCGAGGTGGCTTCGGACGGTACTGTCAATGCGAGCATCGCTGGTTCGGGCGACATTCGGGTGACTGGCAACGCAACCTGCTCGGTTGATGCAGCAGGGTCGGGATCGCTCACCTGCAGTCCAGCAACCGCTGCTGCAACGGCAGCGAATGAGACGGATGGAGGCGATACTGCGGCAGCGGAGTAATCCGTAGCTTCACATGCTTGTGTTCCCGGCCAAGGCAGGCGACAAGAAGACATGCGGATCGCAGTTCCTCTTATCGCCCTCGCCTTGAGCGTCGCACTTTCGGGTTGCCTCGCTCGCACGGCCGCCAATGTCGTGACGGCTCCTGTTCGAGTGGGCAGCAAAGCGGTTGATCTCGCCACAACCAGCCAGTCCGAAGCGGACGAAAAGCGCGGTCGAGAAATCCGGAAGCGCGAAGAAAAGCTTGGCAAGCTTGAACGGCAGTACGACAAAGAGATAGAGAAATGCCGGGACGGCAATGACGAAGCCTGCGACGATGCGCAGGCAACATATGCAGAGATCCAGGAAATCTTGCCGACCATTCCGGCAGAGCCAGATAACGATTAGTCGACCGGTGCTGCCGCTCGGCGAAGCCTGTCGTTCATAGCCCGGCCGATCCCTTCGTCTGGAATGGACGCAATCGCAATTCGGCTCTTTCGCGCTGCAGCCGCTTGATGCAGAGAATCATACAGGCGCATGGCTGCTTCTTTGAGGTCACCCGCGTCTGACAGATTGCAGTCGCCCTTTATCGAGCCAAAACCAATCATGAATTCGTCAGCTGCGGGCTTGGATGCGTTTAGCCTGACAGGTTTGCCTGGAGCATAGTGGCTTGCAAGCTGGCCTGGCGCAGTGATTGCTTCACCATCACCACCAGATGTTCGCCCTACAGGTCCGACATCATCAAACCACAACTTGTGCCAAGCTGTCAGATCAATCGGGCCAGGCCGCAGCTCCTCCCATCGACCGTCAACGCCAAACCCGACAATGGTCGATTCAACACCCGCCTCGGTTGGCCCTGCATCAAGCACCAGATCGATCTTCCCATCAAGCGAAGCGAGAACATGCGCAGCCGATGTAGGGCTGATGAATCCGCTGCGATTGGCGGAAGGCGCGGCAAGTGGAAAATCAACTTCCTCTAAAAGCGCTTGCAATACGGGGTGATTTGGCACCCGCACCGCCACGGTGGGAAGTCCTGCCGTCAGGGCTTTCACCAAAAGCGCATCCGATCTTGCGGGAAGCACCAAAGTCAAAGGCCCCGGCCAGCATGCCTCGGCAAGCAAGGCCGCATCGCGTGAGAATGTAGCAACGGACTTGGCTTGCTCCATTCCGCTCACATGCACAATCAACGGATTAAAATCCGGGCGGCCTTTAGCCGCATAGATCTTCGCCACCGCATCGGCACAGTCGGCTCGCGCGGCCAGACCATAAACCGTCTCGGTTGGCACAGCGACGAGCCCTCCAGATTCGAGAATCGCAGCCGCTCGCGCGATTCCCTCTGCGTCTGCCAGCACCACTTCCGTAACGTTCTTGCCGCTCATCGCCCGTGCGCTATATTCTCATGCAACCGCTGCCAAGAGGGCCGCGTAACTCCAGCGCATTTGCGACCCACACCAAAGGACGAGATCCGCCCGTGACACCTTATACGCCGCCGACCCAGGACCAATTGCTCGCCATTCGAATCAATGCAGGGATCGATGAACTGGCGAAGAGCGAAAAGTTTGCTCATGCCGAACCTGACCTTGTCGAAGCGATCGTCGAGGGAGTTGGACAGTTTGCAGCGGGTGAATTCGCTCCTTTGAACCGGACCGGCGATCTCGAAGGCGCCAAACTGGAAAACGGCGTTGTGCGTTTGCCGGAAGGGTTCAAGGAAGCGTACGACTCTTACGTTGAGCAAGGGTGGAATGCGATTGCTTCTCCGGAAGAGTTCGGTGGTCAGGGTCTTCCGTTCACGCTTTCCTGCAATGTGCTCGAAAATCTCGGTGCGGCGA
>JBCBHD010000253.1:0-4597 GCA_038526115.1 Pseudomonadota bacterium
GAAACTCGAGGCTAATATTCTGCAGCGCATTACTGAGCGTCTGCGTCTTGAGCATCCCGAAAAGGAGGTGCCCTGTACGAACCTTTGCCGCACCGAATTGCAGCGAGGCGTAGAGCCAGCCTTTTTCGATCGCCTCTTCAATCTGCGGCGAGAAATCCGAGATTGCGCTGGCACCGCGGGGCAGAGCGTCCAGTGCCTGAACGGTGTCTCTGGCCAACTGCGTGTCATCAATACCAAAAGCGCCGCGAATGGCGGCCAGATCGTTCTGCGCATCCTGCAGCAGGATGTGCAACCAGTGGACCAGCTCGACATAAGGATTGCCGCGCATCTTGCAGAAGCCAGTTGCGCTTTCGATGGCTTTCAAGGCGGTTGGATTCAAGCGCCCAAACAGCGCGGAACGGCTAATCTCGGTCATCGCATTACCCCCTTAAAGTCTGCCTGCAGCGCGATACTTCATCGCGGAGCGGCGCAAGTGCACATCTTTTCGTAAATCGTCGTTAGCGGCTTTCGCCTTGTCACTGCCAACCCAGGAAGACCAGCCGAGGCGTGCCTGCCCGTCAAGCCGTGCCGGCTCTACCTCTGATTGAGGCAAGCACAGCGTGATGCCCCATTCGAGGTGCGACGGAGAAAGCGCATCAAGAGCCTCTGCTGCCACCCGGAACATCGGCCCCTCTGGCTGAAGTTGTCGGAACTCGCGGATGTTGCGCGCAGTGATCTGAACTTCGAAATTGTCGGTCACGAGATAGACGCGCGAACCCAAGATTGCTTCACCCAAGCCACAGTGTTGCTTGCCCAAACGTGTCTGATCGCCCGGCTCGATATCCTGACGCACCGGGACAAACTCGCGCAAAGTCACGGGTAATCCCAAAAGATGCCTCAACCCGCCCTCAATCGCGCCGGCGCTGCGCCGAGACGCAAACAGAGCTGCGTAGTGAAGTCGAGCATCGGCAGGAAACACACTTTGCTCGTTTGCACCTTCAGTCGCACCTGTCAGACGATCAACGTAGCTTGCGAAGCGATCATGCTCGGGACGGTCCGCTTGCACTGCTGGCTGGGATACTGCCCAAGAGCGGTAGAACAGTTGGAGAAAGCGGCCTGCCAACATGTCCAGAAAGTCGCCAAACGGATGGGTTTTGGCGTATTTGCGCTCGTACGCGGCGAACTCTGTGAAATGCAGGGGTAGCGGCGACATCGGCCCCGTCAAACCCAGCCAATACCCCCCGGCTTCCGCACGGCCTTCCTTGATCTCGATCTCACCTAAAGTCGGCGCAGGGAAATGCGTATGCGCGATCTGACGCAGGCGAACGATATCCTGCGCGGGCAGTTTGCTGCGCCCTACCGGTGGCTTGTCCAGCGCACGCGCAGCCAACCCGCGGACCAGCGCAAACAGGCTGAACCGCTTCGGCTGTTTCGCAGCCTCCTGAGCAAAGTTCAGATAGGCTCGCGGGTGCCGATCCTCGGCGGCCATGCAGCAATTTCCCCCTGCAGCTTGGTGTGAAATCGAGTTTCGGTGAAGGAGTTCACGGTTACAAAACCGGCAAGGAACCGTTCCACCACGGCGGTAAACAGGAACATGCGAGCTTGATCGAAAGCGGCATCATCCAATTCAATATCAATCTTCAGCCCGCGTGCGAGCGCCATACGGCCAAGACCAGGAACACGCCGGGTCACATGAGTACCTTTGACAGAAACAATCCCGTCAATCTGCGAGCGCATCACCGGGTCATCCGGACGTCCGTACAAAGCAAGGTGATTGCGGAGAATATCGCCATCTTTGCCCCCTTCGCCCACCAAGGTTGCATAGTTGGGCGTAAGATGCCCGATAATCCGCCAGGCGGCATCTCCCAAGCCAAGCGGCGGCAAAGGCGCGCTCGGTGCGCGCACCACTTTGATTGCCCGAACCGGCACACCGGGCGCTGACAAGTGGCTGTCGCCGCTGAATCGCAAGTCCATTGGGAGCTCGCGATTGGTCACCAAGGCTCGTGGAGCCAAATCATGGATCGCATCCAGCCGAGAAGGGTCTCCTGGGCTGGTTAGCGAGATGAAGGTCTCAGTCCCAATATAGTCTTCGCGCCCGCGCAAGCGGCGCTCTTTGCGCGACAAGCGGCGCATGCGAATGCGGGTCGTGTAGAACAGTGCCGATCGATAGTCGTAGAGCAACGATCCGAAAGCATAGAGCGGTGCCACTTCGCGAGGGTCGGTGTTTTCGCGATCATACGCTTCGACCTTGAGCAGCCTGTACACTTCAAAATCAAGTGGCCCATCCCGATCCGCGACCACCGAAAACTCATGTTCGGTTTCTGCGAAAGGAATTCGACTCAATTGCTTCTCAAAAAGATTGATTGCTGGCGTTGCGTAGAGCCGGAAATTGCGTTCACTCACCGACTGCACCAGCATCTCCGATGACCGCGAAAACAGGATCGTAATCTCGATCGCCTTCTTCGAGAGAACAAGCGCCTTCTTGAGTGAACGCAGTTTCGCGAACCGGAACCTTTCAGGACACGCGAAATACTCCGTCAAAGTACGGTAGGCTGACAGAGTTCGACCATCGGAGGGCAGCAACCCGCAGTCGTCACCAAAACCGTGCTGCGCGGGGAGATCAAGCACAGCAAACGCGTCACTTGCTGTATCAAGCGGACGGGCGACGACCGCGACCGCTTCGCCTACTATCTGGCGATAGAGCTCATTCGGAACACCTTCCCCGCCATCAATATAAAATTCCAGCTCGTCGGCTTCGATCGTCGTCAGGTCTATTCCGTCTTGCGGTTCCAACCGTAAGGTCAGTGCCGCCTGAGCGCGGACTCCGGCCTGCGCAGCATATTTGGAAGCAGCCGCACGACTGCCGATGTATTCCGCGCCGGTGATCTTGATCGGCCACAACGTGACTTCATGCCCGGTTTCGAAAAACACCGGTGTGTTCGAGTTGCTGGGAGGCTCTGCCGTCAGCCGTGTCCCCCGTGCGACCTTGTGCCCCTTAACGAGACCGGGATCCCCGGGCGTGGGTTCAAGCGTCGTGACGCAGATGGAAGGCGTGGGCGCAAGGTAGTGCGGCTGCACAGCTTGCAGCAAGTGCTGCGTAAATTCAGGAAACTGATCGTTGATCTTGAGGTGAACGCGGCTGGAAAGAAACGCGACTCCTTCCAGCAAACGTTCGACGTAAGGATCGCGGTCGGTGCTATTCAGGCCTAGTCGGGTCGCAACAGTCTCATGATTCTCAGCAAATTCGAGTGATTGCGCTCTCAGATATTCGAGCTCGGCTTCATAAAAGTCGATCAGCCGGGGATCCATTACTCACGCACCTCGACTGTCAAACTCTCCAGATCAACATCGGTCTTCAGGCGGATCGGCATCAACTGCGGTCCCCCCAAAATTTCTCCTTCAATCAGGAACGCAACCTTCCCTGGGCTATCCGCCCTGCCCTGAGGCTCAACGCGAAGAGTCTTGGGGTCGAGCCTTGGCTCAAAACGCCGGATAGCACGACGGATGGCACGGGCCTGTTCGCGTTCAGACGCTATCCCATGCGATCGCCCGGCAAAATCCCGCACGCCGTAATTCACCACCGATTCCTGCACACGGGGATGATCGGAGATATCTTGTGCAGATTCGAATGAAATCGTGTTCAGCAGCCACACCAGATCGCGCTTGATTGAAGAGCGCAGCGATTTTTCCGTGAACCGTTCGACATTCGCGACTGCGAAATTGCGAAAATCCTCACGCGCGACTGTCGGCATATCAGCTTCGTCCGACAATCCGCCAAAGTCGTTTCCCGACACGAGTTTGTCGAACAATGTCGGAGTGAGGCGGATTTTGGCAGGCATGATCAGCTGTTGCGGAACTCGACCTTGCGCAGTTGTTGCAACGGCATTTCGGAGCCATCCGAAAAAGCTAGCAACCGGTGACCGAGATAATGTCCGTCCTCATCACTACCAACCCACGCGGTCGAAACCCCGCGAACGATCGCAGGGTCCTCAGCCTCATCGCTCCCGATATAACGGGCCGGGATGAAGCCAGCGACACGTGCACCTTGTTTGATTCCGAATTCAGCTGGAACCCAGATTGTATCGCGCAGATCTTGCGGTGCGTTGATTGTTAGGTCCTCAAGAGCGTCAAAAGGAACAAGGCCGTAATTGCCGGCGATGATCGCTTCAGTGGCCGGTCCCAGGCGCGGATCGGCATCTGCGATCCATTCAAATTCTAAGCCGGAATCGGTCGTGCCGGCGCTGGTGGGCGCGGCGTCAAAAGCGTCGGCATAGAGAGCTTCAGCATTGTCGGCACCTTTTTGCCGAGCCTGCAGTGCCTCTGAAAGTTTG
Source organism: Pseudomonadota bacterium (assembly GCA_038526115.1). Lineage (GTDB taxonomy): Bacteria > Pseudomonadota > Alphaproteobacteria > Sphingomonadales > Sphingomonadaceae > Erythrobacter. Next base: position 4,311 of record JBCBHD010000253.1, read on the forward strand.
TCGCTCCAATCCGTCTTGGCGAGGATTGGCGCGGATTCTTCGCCCGAAAATACCCGGGCGCGCTTCTCCTCGGCATCCATGCACTGGTTGTACGCAACCGCGAGCATACGTGCTTCGGGATCCAGCTTGGCAATGGTTTCCAGCTGGGCCTTGGCGCGTTCATTTTCACCGAGCAGGGCAAAGATCTGGAAGAGGAACATGCGAATCGGGATATCTCCCGGATTCGCACGCACCTCTTCGATCAGCTGCTTGCGAGCGCCGGCGATATCTCCACCGGCGAGCAATTC
>JBCBHD010000254.1:0-4590 GCA_038526115.1 Pseudomonadota bacterium
GCCACCTTCTTCGTTAGTGCCATCTGCCGGTACGGCGCCAGCCTCAGCATCGCGACCGAACATCTCATCAAGGCGAGCCTGCTCAGCGGCTTCTTCAGCGGCGCGCTCTGCGTCAGCACGCGCTTCAATCTCATCTACGTCCATCCCGGCTGCAGCACCGAGCGCTTTATAAAGCTCCCTCTTGCGTTCAGCGAGTTCCTCTTCGCGTGCTGCGCGCAGCTCTTTGATTTCCTGGTTTTCCGCGTTCGAAGCGGCGATTTCATCATCAGTGCGATTTGGATCGAAGGTTGTGATGTACGTGATCGAAGGGCGTTCGGGATCCTTGTACACAGTCTCGCCCGCTAACCAGTACATGATCAGGCCAAACGGCATCGCGGATGCAAACAGGATTGGCCAGCGATAGGGGTTCGGTTTCCGGAACTCCTTCCAGAAATCCAGAATGCCCGGTTTTGGGTTGAACCGTGAGTTCGCTAGCCTCGACATGGCCACGAATATAGGAGCAGGATGCGCCCGATGCCAGCCTGGTTGCGACGCAAAGCGTCAGTTCATGGGTACTGAACGCTGATTGGGACGCGGCCGCGCAGTTTGCCCGAACCATCTGTGTTGGCATCAATTACCAATGTGCCGGAGAACCTGAATTCCAAGCGACCATCGATATCGAGCTGAGGCAACGCAGGAAGGTTAGTCACGACATCACGCATCGTCGCCTGACCACCGGCTGTATCTCGCATGGAGACCTCGTTGGGCAAATCAATACGCACTTCTTCCATTGGCGCGCCGGTGATTACCGCACGTCCTGAAACAGCTATGCCGCCGAGATCGTCAATATCGCCGATTAGACGCTTCTCTCCGGTATCAAGATCGAGCGCAACCCGGCCTTCGCCTTTTCCGAGCAACACCAGTCGCCCGAAATCGACATCGCTTTCTATGGAAATCTGGATGCGTTGGCAGTTGCGGCCATTGGGTTTCGGCTTTTGATTGCCATTCCCCCGGCAACCGGGCGGAAGATCGCAATTCTCGCAATTGCCCTGCGCCCACACCGGGATTGCGGGCGGGACGGCAAGGCTGATGGCAGCCGCAACCATGGCAGCGCTTTTGAACATGACTGCTTTGTAAGCGTTCAGGGTTAACGAATGCCTACTCTCGCAATTGCCCTGCGCCCACACCGGGATTGCGGGCGGGACGGCAAGGCTGATGGCAGCCGCAACCATGGCAGCGCTTTTGAACATGACTGCTTTGTAAGCGTTCAGGGTTAACGAATGCCTACGTAGTCGTCGCGTGGCGATCCAATCAGCCGAAGCTGGTATAGAGAGAGCGACCGTTCTGTTTCAGCCATTGATCAGCAACGGCAATGTCACCTTCGTAAATGTCGCGCAGCAGAGCATGAAATGCGGGGCTGTGATCAAAATGGACGAGGTGCGCCACTTCATGCGCTACCACCGATCGGCGCACGTGATCAGGTGCTTGTACCAACCGCCAATTGAGGCGGATGCGAGCCTTGTCTGAGCAGCTTCCCCAGCGCTTTTGCGCGCGGGACAGAGCGACCGGAACTGGAGAAAGCTTCGCAGCGGCAGTGTATTCTTGCATGTCCCCCTCAAAGAGGGGCAACGCTTCCCGTTCCAGCCAACGCCTAACCCGACTCACAAAGCTGTCAGACGGCCCTCCCATCGTGAGTGTGCCTTGGGATAGAGTTGGACGACGAGGCGCGGAGCTCTCCCAAAGAAGCTTAAGTGGTGATCCGCGAAACAACACCTCACCTCCGGGCTCAGGTGCTGCTCGGCGAGGGATACGTGCGCGTTGCTCGGAAAGCCAGTCCGAGCGGGTGTGAGCGAATGCTATGGCTTCGTTGGCATTCGCCCAAGTTGGCAGTGTGATTTGTACCGCGTTGCCATCGGGGGCAAGCCGCAGAACCAATCTTTTCGCCTTCGGGTGTCGGCGGAGATTGATCGGAATTGTTTCACCGCCAAGCTCAATCTCAGGATCGATCCTGGTGCGTTTGAGCCAGTCGATCATATGGCGTCGTCTTCGTTGGAGTCGTCTATCATCGTACCAAGCTTTGGCGACACCCACTCTACAATGTGGTGTTCTAGCGGGCCGGCTTCGGTCTCGCTGATAACTCGACCTGCGACCGAAACGCCCTTGCGTTTCACAGCCTCGCGATCGCCGGAAATCAGATAATGCCAATCAGGAAGTGGCCGCCCCTGAGCACGTCTCCGGTATGCGCAGGTCGAGGGGAGCCATGGCACGTCTTCCACAATCGCCAGCGTTAGCCGCAAGCAGTCGGGTACGAATGCCTTGCGATTGCGGTAATCGCTGCATTGCGCGGTGCCAGTATCAAGCAATTTGCAAGCGACATTCGTATCCGAGATTTCGCCGGAATCGGCATCCTCGATCTTGTGCAGGCAGCATCGACCACATCCATCGCACAAGGCCTCCCATTCAGCCCGGTCAAGCTCCGCAAGAGGAAGCTCCCAGAAGGACTCCCTTAGCGAACCCATCGTTCCAGTTCCGCCGAAACACCTTGGGCTTGCTTGTCTGTTGGGATTATTCCGAGAGGGGAACCATCGGGGGCAAAAAGATAAGTGAAGGCGGTGTGATTAACGTTGTACCAGCCTGTCTCGTCAGCAGGTTGATTGCTGGAAGAGGCGCCGAATGCACTTTTGGCGGCTTCGATTTCGTCGATTGTCCCCGTGAGGCCGATCAATCTGGGATGAAATGCGTTTACAAATTCGTCAACAACTTCAACACTATCGCGCTCTGGATCTACAGTTACAAAGATTGGCTGCACTTTGCCGGCGAGTTCTGGATTCGCCTTCTCAAACTGGTTCAGTCCTTGCGAAAACCGCTGTACGTCGGTTGGGCAGATATCGGGACACGATGTAAAGCCGAAATAGACCATCCGATACTGACCTTCGAAATCCGACCAGCTCACTCGCTTTCCTGAATTCGCAGTCAGCTCAAAATCGCCGCCCAGTGTCGAACCACGCAAGTCCACACCGTCAGCTGATGGCCCTATCGGCTCTTGAGCGCAGGCTGACAACACCAAGGCAAAGCCCAGGACGGCTGCGTTAAGGCTATGACGGAATTTCGCGGAAGGCTTGGCGGGGTGGTTCATGCTCTGCTAACTGGCCCTATATCATTGACGAACAGTGGAGTTCATTTGCGGGCTCACCTCTCAATATGTGGCAGGAAATGGGGAAGGATCAAAGCGTGGGGCGTGTTGTTTTGCGCAAGTTAGGGCTCGGTGTGGCGATTGCCAGTGCGAGTTTGGCAAGCGTTCTTGGAGTGGGTGCAATAGCGCCGGTGTCAGCGCAGTTGTATTCTGAAGGTTACGAGTTTCTCGAAGCAATCGATGAGCGCGATGGCGATACCGTCACCGCGATGCTCAACGAGCCTGGCACGACTATCATCAACACGCGGGACATCACGACGGGTGATACCGGCTTGCATATCGTGACGGCCAGGCGTGATGCCTTGTGGGTTCGATTTCTGATTCAGCGTGGTGCAAACCCCAATATTCGCAACAAAAAGGGTGTTACTCCTCTTCAGATGGCCACCACGCTTGGCTTTGTGGATGGCGTGGAGGAGCTGATCAAAGGCGGGGCTCAGGTGAACGTAAGTGATCTCACTGGTGAGACGCCTCTGATCTCTGCAGTGCACCAGCGCAATATCCCGCTCATCACCCGCTTGTTAAAAGAGGGCGCGGATCCCGATCACAATGACAATTCCGGGCGCTCGGCGCGTGACTATGTTGCGCTGATGACGAGCAATGAACAGATCGTCCAGGAATTCGAGGCGGCTGATGCCGAGCGTGAAGAAAAGGGAACCACAAAGCAGTACGGGCCTTCTTTCTAGTATGAACACTGCACCACATGATTTTGCCGAAATGACGTTGGACGAGCTGCGGATCGCGCTGGCGCCTGATATTGCCGCTTCGGCGATCTTCGACGGCTGGAATGAAACTGCACTGGCAACAGCCGCCGATATGGCAGGCGCTGATCCGGATGTGGCAAAGCTCGCATTTCCGGCAAAGCCTCTGAATGGCCGTGCGATGGACATGATTGATGCTTGGGTGCTGAGTGTGGACCAGGCAATGGAAACGGAATGGCCTCAAGAAAAACTGGCTGAGCTCAAAATTCGTGAGCGCATTCGAGCACTTGTTGCCTTTAGGCTGGAAGCTGTCACCGACATTGATGAGGCCGTACGCCGTGCGATGGCAATCATGGCGATGCCGCAACATGCGGCACGTTCGTTGCAAATTGGATGGCGCTCAGCCGATCTCATGTGGCGTTTGGCTGGCGATACAGCGACCGACTATAATCACTATACGAAGCGGACGATCCTGGCGGGGATATACAGCGCAACGCTTGCGGTTTTCGTGAACGACGACAGCGAAGGCAAAGCCAAGACCTACGAATTTCTAGACCGACGCATTGATGGCGTAATGAAGTTCGAGAAGGTAAAAGCCAAGTTGCTGAATTCGGATCGGGAATTGCCGAGCCTGACACGATTTCTTGGTCGGTTGCGCTACCCAAGTCGCTGACGCGATCTTCGCGATAAAACTACGTAGTTACCACCATATTGGAGGTG
>JBCBHD010000255.1:0-4580 GCA_038526115.1 Pseudomonadota bacterium
AAAATGATCGCCGCGCAGGGTCATACGCTTCTGCTTCATGGCCGCAGTTCCGAGAAGCTTCGCATAGCCGCTGATATCGTCTCTGGTATTGCAGGTGCAGGCAGGGTCTTCACATTCCGCGCGGATTTCTCGATCCTGTCCGAAGTCGAAGAAATGGCGGCTGAAATCAAAAGCACAGTTGGCGGCATTGATGTGCTGATCAACAATGCCGGTGTGTTCGTGACACCGCATCCAACTACAGCAGACGGGTACGACACACGATTTGTTGTGAACGCCGTCGCGCCGTATCTGCTCACGAGATCGCTTTTGCCGATTTTCAATCCGAACGGCCGGGTCGTGAATCTCTCCTCAGCAGCTCAATCGCCAGTTCAGCTTCAGGACGTGCTGAACAAACGCTCGTTCTCCGACAATGCCGCCTATGCTCAAAGCAAGTTGGCTTTGACCATGTGGTCTGCTGAGCTTGCACACCAACTTGAGGCAAGTGGTCCTGCCATCATTGCGGTTAACCCAGGCTCATTCCTCGGCAGCAAGATGGTGAAAGAAGCCAATGGTCAGCAAGGGCACGATCTCGAAATCGGGGCGGACATTCTGACTCGAGCGGCGCTCACAGACGAGTTCGAAGGCGTCTCTGGGCGATATTATGACAATGATCGCAAAGCGTTTGCGAAGCCACATCCGGACGCCTTGGACCCGGCAAAGAACAAGCGTGTAATTGAAGCGATCGAGCATCTGATCAGCTGAATAGCAAGACAATCGAGCTCGCTTCTCGATATCATTTGCTTGTGCGGTGATTGTTACAGTGGCGCGTGATCTGCATGGGGATATCCGGGTTTACCCCTATCGCGAGTGGTCAATTCAGCTATGGCAACATCTGGATTTGACTATGCGGAGCCGGTGAATTGAACGCGGATGAAGAGCGAGCGCTCGTCATCAAGGCTAAAGGCGGGCTGGGCAACCGCATGCTCTCAGCGATTACGGGTTGCGTTCTGGCTGAATTGAACGGTCGCACTCCCTATATTGACTGGCGTGACGGCATGTACATGCCGCCCGGCGAGAACCTCTACCCTTTGTTATTCGACGCTAGCTGGATGGGTGATCTTGCGGCTTTTGATAATGAGCGCGACGTAACGCCAGACTGCTGGTCGGGCCACATGGATGAACAGCCCGTCGATATCATCAGACGCGATTTTCCAAAAGAGCACCGAAATCCGTTTCTTTACAGAAAGCTGTCAATTGATCTGACCGCCGTGGATCCTGGCAGTCGGGTCGCAGTGTTCTGGTCTTATCTGCCGAAGCTGAAGCGTTTGGCGCGTCGCATTCGCCAGCATCAAGCGTTCTCACGAAAGAGTGCAGAGGCGATCACATGCGATTTTCTTGATCGCTTTTTCACTCCAGTTCCTGAAGTCCGACGCGAAGTGGACCGTGTGTTCCATGGCATAGAAGGCCCGGTGATTGGCGTGCATATCCGGTTTACGGACCGCAAGGCTCCTCTTCCGAAGATTGTCGGAGAGCTTGAAGGGCTGGTCGCAACGACACCTGATGCGACGGTCTTTCTTGCCACCGACAGCGCTGAGGCTCAGGACGCGGTGGTTGAGCGGTTCCCGGACACGATCACAATCGATAAAGCGTTGTCCGATGGGACGGCAGCGCTGCACTTCACAAGTGAAGAGTTCGCCGATCCGATCGTCGAAGCTCGCAATGCGCTAGTCGACATGATGGCATTGGCGCGCTGCGATTATCTGCTCCACAGCAGCCATTCTACTTTTTCCGTGACCGCTGCCTTGCACGGTCGCATTCCGAAAGACAGGCAAGTCGATGTTGATCGGCTCAACGCCAAAGTCAAAATCAAGCAGTTTATCCAGGCACGAACCTGAAGACGGCAAGGAATAACGATGTCATCCAATCTCAGAGCCTTTGCCAAAAAGGTACTTGCAAGCCCGCTCCGCACGCTGGGCAAGGGCGTGTGGGAGAGTTTCAAGCTGTCTCAGGACAAGGCGAAGTTTCTCGCGAGTTTTCCAGGCACGCCGTACGTCGTTCTGAGCAAGGATGAAATCGCGAGCTTGCGGGACAAGGGCTACAACGGCCAGATAGGGCAGGATTACTTCCTCGACCTGCTTTTTGAGCAGGCGGCAGGTCGCTTTCTAGATATTGGGGCCAACAATCCCTTTGCCAACAGCAACACCTTTTACTTTGAACAGAAGGGCTGGACCGGTTTTGCCTTCGATCCGATGAAGTCTCTGGTCGAGAAGTGGAGCGAGCGGCCCGGAACTCAATTCGTCAATGCCGGCATAAGCGATCGCTCGGAAACGCGCACATTCATCGAGATCAAGCCACGTGTCGGCTGGGAGCATCAGCTCTCGTCATTTCGCGAATTCGTTCGTGAGGAAGACATCCGCGAATTCGACTATCTCGAATACCCAGTTGAATGCGGCCCGATTTCGAAATTTGTCCCCGAAGGTGAGACCTTTGACCTCGCATCTATTGATGTCGAAGGCGCAGAAGCGCTTATTCTGACGGGGTTCGATTTCGAATCCGCGCCGCCTAAGGCTATCATGCTTGAAAACGTGCAAGAGACGGGTGGGTTGGACGCGCACCGGCATACGCTTGCCAAGCATGGCTATCGTATTGTGGCGAGGCTGAACGCGTCAGATGATCTGTTCGTGCATGAAAACCACGCGGTCCCGGAAGGCTTCAAGCAGGCACTCGCCCGCCACAACCAAGGTTAGATCAGCACTCTTTCTCGAAGACAGTGCCGAGCTGCTTTCCTGCAGCGGGATCGCGGTTCGTCAATTGTCTCGCTGTCCGCGAGATTGACTGGCAATCAAACCGGCTACCTTTTTGTTTGGCCGCCGTGACCACTTCAATGAAAGCGTCGGGAGGCAAGACCCGTGCGCCACGGCGCAGAAAATAGTCATGCCAGCGTTCCCCACCGATCAGGATCTCTGCGAAGGTCTCTCTTGCTGTGCCGTTCGGTTGCGAGAAAGTTCGTGCGCCTAGCTCGGTGAGCAGTGCGTTTTCGGTTTCGCTGTTCAGCAGCAGCGCCGTGTAACGCCTCGCAGCCTCTGCTCCGTCTCCGGCCGCGAGGGCAAGCTCTAGCATCGCCTGCTGAGAAAGCGGGTCTCGCCAGCCGCGCTGCGCAGCGATCTGCACTGTGATTGACCCTTGCTCAATCTGTTCGGCTTTGAACTGTGCGTTGGCGAGCACGCGGACATGCTCAGCTGGTACTGGGCGTCGCGCCACCAATCGTTCGGCCTCTTCAACCGCTTGCGTGGCATCGTCTCCGACCACCGCCAGCGAGGCAATGCGTGCCTGCGAGAACGCTCGAAATGGCTCTGGCACGATTGAGGCGAGGGCAGGTGATACGCGCGCTTGTCGGTCAAGCTGAACGCCTGCTGTTACAAGCGCAACACCGATCAATGCGGCGATCCAAACCAGCCGTCCGATCATGACCGAGACTCCCGATCTGGCGCGCTCGCGATCCGCGCGAGCAACAATAGCGCGAACGCGGCCACGGCAAGCATTGTCTGGTTGCGCAAGGGATAATCGGTGATCGATTGCAGGGCGATGGCAAGTAGGATGGCGCCGCATCCCCAAGCCGGCCAACGAAATTGCGAACGCCCGGCTTTCCAGCTCAGCCAACCAACAAGCAACAGCCACATTAAGGCTAGGGCGAGGCCCGGTATCCCTGCTTCGATCGCGAGTTCGATATAGTCGTTGTGAGCTCGGCCAGCGCGGCGTTCGGTCAGGAATTCGAGCGACTCGTCAACCTGGAAGACTTCGTCAAATGTCCCCATTCCAGCCCCAACTGGCCAGTAGCGGTCGGCGGAATAGAGCGCATCTTCCCAGATGTAGACACGGGCATCTTCTGTGGCCTCAAAGCGCTGCAATGTGTCTCCCACGCGGCCTGGAGCAATTGCGATCACCGATGCAATCCCCACGAGGACGATAGCGATGCCGCCGAACACCGCAATGGATCCTCCAGGCCCTCTCGATGTCCTGTTGTTGTCACGCCACGCCCAGAACGCTCGGGCCAAGCCCAACACAATCGGAATAGCCGCAAGGACGAATGCCGTGCGCGAACGAGTCAGGACGACCGCCAGAAGCAAAAGGGCGCAAATTCCCAGTCGAACGGGAAGACCGGCTGGATGGGGGCGAGCTAAAGGCAAGGGCAACAGTGCTGCCAAGGTCAGCGCACCGACCAGAAACAGGCCGGTCGAATTGCGATTGGCAAATGTGCCATAGAGCAATCCGGTCGGCCCTCTCTCCGCGAAGATTACAGCGGTTGTGCCGCCACTGAGCACTTGCAGGACGCCGAGCGCAAAACAAGCGAGGCCAAGTGCCACGACCAGCCAGCCCACAGTCATCAGGTGGCGGCGAGGTATACGCCAGCCAACGGCAAGGATGGTCAGCGGCACGATCAGCCCTGTCAGTGCCACAAGCGTACGAGCCGGGTCGACGCTTGCGGGCCGCCAACTGCCTTGTGCGTCAATGGTTTCAAGCGCTTGTGCGACAAGATCACGCCCGGGAAAGCTCGCCCAAACTGTCGCGGGAAGCGGCACCAGATGAAGAATGGGAAGCAA
>JBCBHD010000256.1:0-4568 GCA_038526115.1 Pseudomonadota bacterium
GTGCACATCTATCTGGCATCGGGCAACTGCTCAGTGTTGTCCGCTATCACCCCCAAAGTTCGACGCAGTTCGACCAAATTGCGTTTGTTGAGAGCTGTCGCTTAGGTACTCCAAGCGACAGCTTGAATGTCAGATTTCGGTCTTTTCCGCGAGCGTGAGAGCGTCTTCAATGTCGACGCCCAAGTATCGAACCGTGTTCTCGATCTTTGAATGACCGAGCAAAATCTGGATTGCCCGGATGTTGCCTGTGGCTTTGTAGATGATTGAGGCTTTGGTGCGGCGCAGTGAGTGCGTGCCATATTCCTCAGATTGCAAGCCAATCGCCTCAACCCACTCATCTACCAGCCTTGCATATTGCCGGGTACTGAGATGCCGTGAGTGATCCACCCGGCTTGGAAAAACAAAATCCTCCACGTCACCGCCCCTCAGCTCTAGCCAAGCAAACAGGCTTGCACGGGCGTCCGCCGCAATCTCGAACTGGACTGGCCGCCCTGTCTTTCGCTGAGTGATCGTCGCTCGCGTCCTGATTTCCGGGCCGCTGACCAAATCGCCAATCTTCAGCTCTACAAGATCACAGCCTCGCAGCTTGCTGTCGATCGCTAGGTCAAACAGTGCTTTGTCTCTGATCCGCTCTTCGCGATCAAGAAAGAACCGGATCGCCGAGATCTGCTTCTGATTGAATGGACGCTTGGGGCCGATCTTGGCTCCGAAGTTTCAAGGCACCCGGTTTTGAGCGGCGGGATCAAAGTGTGAGTAAGTCATTGTCATTCTCCTTGGCCTGAATGGCCTTGAAGAATGTTTGCTATCGGGGACTAAGAAATCGGATGGCTAGGTCTGGGACTGGGGCGCAAACTGGCCCTACGTTCCGCGATTTTTGGGCTTCGATAATGGGGGATTATCGAACGTGAGCGAATCGTCTCAAGTTTGATGGTCTGAGCTCAGACCTGCCATGCTGCTAGCGACCCAGTCTTGGACATTCATGATCACCAGGAAATCCAGGCCGAGGTGTGCACATGGATAGCTCTAGTGCACGCCTCGGCCCCCTTCTGAACAACGTTGACTTGGGAGCTTGCCTTTCAAAGCCAGCCGCAAACGAGTTTGGCAGTCACCGCTATGTCCAATTCACTGTTGTGCGTGCTTAAAACTCGCCAGCGACGCCTGCCCTCACGCTTGTCGAGTTCCCGCCAGCATATGTGACGCCTGCGGTAATGGCGAAATCACCTTCAAAGCGGTGCATAACCCCCGCCGAAACGCCGATCTCTCCGCGATAGGTGGCGACATTGCTCGCATAGCTGGTCTTACCCGCTTCACTGGGGAAATGCGGATTGGCTTGCGCAGCGATTGAGGCAATGCCGCGCTGGGCATCGCGATCAATTGTACCCGCAAGGTCGAACAGGGTCCCAACCTGATCTTCCAGTGTCGTCACTCTGCCTTCCAAAGCGCTGAATTGGGCACTGCTCACCTGCGCCACAAGCGGAGCCGTAGATGGCTGAAGCGCAACAGCTGATGAACTTGCCGATGTTGATACCGTCCGGGTTCCCGCATCAAAATCTGGATTTGCAGGTGGCTCAGGGATATCCTGATTTTCACCCAGCATTGCCACCTGCGAAGCAGAGCGCTCTCCTTGTGGAGCCCCAAAGGTTGAATCTGTGCCGTCTCCACCAGGAGCTTGGGCAATGGCCGGGACAGACGCTGGGGCAACGAGTGAACCATCAGAAGCAGCCTCGACCGCTAGCCCATCAACCGAGCTTCGCGCGATCTGAGAAGTTCCGGTCTGTGTGGCCACCTTGGCACTGGCCGGAGCAACCGCTGCTGCTTTGCCAGTTTCCGCTGCCGGGACGGATGTTTGCGAGTTGACTGACGCGACCCTTGCTGGCGCTTGCGATGAGGCGGGCGTGATTGGCGCTGACGTGCTCGTTACTGGGGCTGTGGCACTGCTCGATACTGGTTGTGGAAGCGATATGAGCTGCCCTTGATCGTTAACAGCCAGCGTATTTGTCTGCCCAGCCGCAGCGGCAAGGCCCGGCAGAAAGATCGTATTGTTCTGTGTTCCGATTACGATTGTATCGGTGCCAAGCGTTTGCGCTCCAAATCCGATAGCCAAGGATCGTAAATGGCTTGCAACCGCCCCATTACCAAGTGCGGTAGAGAAGTTACCGCTTGCCACAGACTCAAAGCCAACCGCGCTTGCCTGAAGACCAGGGGAGGACGAGAAAGGTGCAAAGGCTATAGATAGGAAGCCGGAGGCGTTGGAATTTCGGCCGATCGCGGTAGAATTTTCTGCGGCAAAGCTTTGAAAACCGATTGCGGTGGCCTGGTTTCCGCCAGTCGTACTTTGGGCGCCGATGGCTGTAGAAGAGGAGCCGCTGGCATTTGCTCGCCACCCCAAAGCAAGGGCGCTTGCTCCATCAGAGACACTCTCTGTCCCTAAAGCGATGCCGAAGTTCCCGTTGGTCGACGAGTTAAGGCCGATTGCGACCGAAGACGTGCCATTGGCAGCAGCGCTAGCACCGATAGCGGTCGCACCCGTCGCATTCGCCTGTGCGCTGTATCCAAGCGCAGATGCGTTGACCTCACTGGCTTCAGCGATATCACCAATAGCCGTCGTGCGGTTGGCTGATGCCACCGCGCCTGTGCCCGCTACGGTAGAGTTTGAACCCGTACCGTCGAGCACAACGGTGCCTGCCACAATGCCATCAACCGCATCGTTCAACTGACCGACGGTCGCCGCGTCATCGTCATCGGTGCCATCCGCGACGTTAACGATGCGACGCTTAGACGTGCTGGAGCCAACCGAGACTGTGCTTGCCTCATCAGCGATCGATCCAGACCCGAGCGCGATTGACCGATCCGCGGTAGCTGAAGAACTTGCGCCCAGGGCTACCGAACCGGCGACACTGACCCGCGAGTCCAACCCGATTGCAATGGCATCTTCTTGCCCAAACTCGACCACGGCATTGTGACCGATGGCGACCGATTCAAGCCCTCCAGCCTGGACGAGATTGCCAATGCCTACAGCTTGCGTGGTGCCGATCGCCTGGGTTCCGATTGCCACCCCATTCGATCCCGTGCTGGTCCCCCCGGCGTCGCGGCCGATCACGACAGAATTGAACGAGATTGAATTGGCCCCGTTGCCAATTGCGATGATGGATTGCCCGGAATCGGCTCGGGCGGCGTTGCCAATCGCTATTCCATTTCCACTTTGCGCAGAGGCATCCGGGCCGATTGCGACCGATCGCCCGCCGAATGAGCGAGTGCGTTGCCCCAGAGCGATCGACTCAAAAGAAGCCTGCGTGCCATCGTCGGGTATCAGGCCACCGCCAATCGCAATCGCTCCCTCACTCGCAACTGAGTTTCTGCCGAGTGCAACTGCATCATCCAATGCGATGCTATCCGCGCCGACAGCAACGCCCCCTTGTCCAAGCACTCTAGCCCCGAGATTGTCGAAGTCGTCGTCGCTATCGCCTCCAATCGCAATGGCATCCTCGAAGCCAGCACTCGCGGCGGAACCGAGTGCGATGCCTTGTGAACCGGTCGCCTCGGCTGCCGGTCCGGTTGAGTTTATGACAAGGTAGGGATTGTTGGCGGTTCCGCCTCCTGCATTCGCAATCGCCGCGTTAAGTTGTGTCACGTTAACCGCATCGTTCCCGTCCACACCCGCTGCGATGTCGGTGATCCGGCGCTGAATGAAATCATTCCCAAACGAAACGGTGTTTTCTTCGTCGGCCTGCGCCCCTGATCCGATAGCAACGGAACTGAGATTCAGCGCACTGGCTCCAATTCCAATCGCAACGGACTCGGCGCCTGACGCATTGGTTTGCCGACCAATCGCAACACTGAGTGACCCAGTAGCGCTTGCGAATTGACCAACCGCTGTCGAACCAGAGCGATCCGCAGTCGATCCATCACCGATTGCAACGGTCCCAGCACCCGTTGCTGCTGATAGTGTTCCGATTGCGATTGAGTTGAGTGAGCTTGCGTTTGCCGAAGACCCGATGGCGGTTGCGCCAAACGCGCTGGCGGAGCTTTGATTTCCCATTACTACGCTTCCTGATCCACTCGCGATCGCTTCTCGGCCAATCGCAACGGCTTCGTCACCCGATGCATCAGAATTGCTTCCGAGTGCGGTCGCGGATTGCCCCGTGGCCTGGGCGCCGACACCGCAGGCGATTGAAGTGTCATCACCGTCAGAATTCGCCCCGCCATCATTATCCGTCCCGGCATCCGCAACGCCATCATTGTCGCGATCCAGCAGGCAATCATCCGCGTGTGCTTCTTCAAATGGCACAGCCAGCGAAGCCACCACACCCAAAGTGAGCGCGGTCGAAAACATCAGTGCATTTTTCATGTCATTTCCCCTTAGTTTTTTCCAAAAGGGACAATGCAAGAGGCGACCCGCCCGCACACTTTCATGTGCGATCTTCGCAAAAGCGGACGCTGTCGTCATTGCCCCGAAAGCATTAGTTTCATCCGCCAGTTCCGCTGGCAGCATCTCCTGCCCGTGAGCCTTGGCCCACCGCTGTGTTCGAGTCTCCTGTTGCCCTTGCGTCGTTACCTACTGCGAGACT
>JBCBHD010000257.1:0-4547 GCA_038526115.1 Pseudomonadota bacterium
CGCGCTTACGGTGATTCGCGCGCTTCGTCAAGCATTTGAGACCCTTTATTGTCTGAAGCGGCAATATGGGGCTGGCCAAGCATTGTTCAAGAGCAGGCAAAGTGTTTGACAGATATCAAGAGAATTGCGTCATTAATCGCCGAAAACAATCCGAAAACGTTACAACTTTTCACACGATCCACTCAAAAAGTCTAAGTCCACATTAACCACTCTGGGCTAACTTTGAGCCATGAGGCAGGTCGCTCTGTGCCTTGATTTGCGCCCTATTGCGCTGCGTATTGTGGCAATCTTCGTGATCGCCGCGAGCATTCTGCTCGCGCCGACATCAGCACTTGCAGGCCGTATAGAAGCGGGCACTTTTACTGCGCATGACACGCTGGGTTCTAACCGCACCCCCGACCGAGTGTTCTTTCAAGAGACCTTTGACAGCCCCCCAGTCGTGATCGCCATCGCAGATTCGACAGGGAACAACTCAGCCTCAATCCGGATCACCAATATCTCAACCACAGGCTTCGATGAGCTCATTTTGGAACCTGACAATTGGGATGGCCGACACCTCGCTCAGCTGACGCATTACATCGCCGTGGAGCCCGGTCGCCACGTCTTACCAGATGGCACTGTGATCGAGGCGGGCTTTGTGGACCTCAACAATGTGCAATTCGGCACCGGCTTTACTGGTGGCACTTCTTCATGGCGCACAGTGAATTTCTCAGCGCCGCTCGCCGGCACACCCATCATCCTGCACCAATTGCAAAGCGCGAATAGCGAGACCCGCAATGTCGCCAATGAGAGCTCGCGTCCGCATATCACATCGATTGCGCAAAGCCCCTCGGCCAATGGCTTTCAGCTCGCGATAGACCGCAGCCAGGCCAATAGCGGCCCCTTCCCTTCAACCGAGACGGTGGGATGGATCGCGATCCAAAGCGGGCAGAATGGGTCTTTCCCTGACACAGCCGGCACCACAGTGAATTGGAGCACGCGGACGACCACGCCCAATGTTCGCGGATGGGATGATGGCTGCTTCACGCAGGCGCATGGCGTTACAGGGGCGGTAAACCCGATTGTCATCGCTAAGAAGATCACCCGAAACAACAATGACGGGGGTTGGTTCCGCTTTTGCAGCATCAATGGGACCAACATCCAATTGCGTGTCGATGAGGACCGGGATCAGGACAATGAGCGAGCAATCGCTGCAGGCGATGCAGAAGCTGCCGCAATCATCGCCTTCTCTCGCGACTTTCACGCCAATCTGCGCGCTGACCTAAACGTCACCAAAGTCCGCACGAGCATCACCAACACAGGCGGCAGCGATTTCGGATTGCCCGGCGGGATCGTCACCTATCTGATCACTGTCAGCAATTCAGGCAACGCGCCGCCAAATGAGGACAGCGTGATCGTCACAGAAGCGCTGCCCGCAGAGTTGGACCTGCTGCTCGCGGACTTTGGAGGAGCGGGAACGGGACCGATTGACTATGATGATGGAACGCCGGTCTCTTCGCTCACTTGCCCCTTTGTCAGCTTCGCAGATATGAGCGACTGCTATTCTTTCTCCACCGACGGTGTCGACTACAGCTATGAGCCGGTCGATAGCGGTGATGGAACCGACCCCAATGTTCGCTTCGTCAGAGTGCAGCCATCGGGCTTTATGAACGGAGTGACCACAGGCGCAGCGCCCAATTTCAGGCTGAGCCTACGCGCGCGGATCCGTTAGCCGTCGGCAAGGTCGCCGAACGCCTCGTCGACGCTTGGGCCAGTGTCGTTGGCGTTATCCGCCTCGTCGATGACTTCCTCGGTATCAATTGAGATCGCTTCGTCTTCGACTGCCGCCCCGGGCGCGTCTTCTTCAGCAGGCGCTTCAGGCTCAGGTGCAGGTGCAGCTTGCGGCGGTGCCGTTGGAGCAGCCGGCGCTTCAACTTGGCCAAGTAGCTCTGACAGCCGCGTCAATTGCAGCGTCATCACTCCGTCAACGGCGCTGGAAATCACTGGTACCGGATACCGCATCGAGCCGCCGACATTATACTCAAACACGATCCGCGTGCCGTTCTCCACTTCGCTGATTGCAATGGTGAGAATGCCGGTGACAGGCTCGCTTTGTAGGGGGCCTAGCGCGCCATTCATGCGCAAGGCGACCTCAGGATAGGCCTGAATGACCCGCATATGCTCCACGCTGCCTTCGAGAGTGATGCGCGTGTCGTCTTGGACTTCGGGAATGCGCTCACAAAAGCAGCCGCCCGCTTGCGGAGTGAGCGTGAGGTTGGCTGCGTCAGCTGACCAAGTGTGCTCGCCAGCCCACCAACGCGCCGGGCTAATCAAAGCAAGCCACGTTTCCTTTGTATCCGCCTCAACCACTGCCTCAGCGCGGGTGATGAAAGCGTTGTCGCCCGCAGCGATTACTTCCGCTGATGCGGGTACAGTACAAAGGGCAGCAGCAAGTGCCGCAAATGTGGTGGTGAGTGTACGCAAGTTGATCCTCCCTCGTCGCTTTGACAGCTAAAGGAAGCGTGGCCTCACGCCAAGTGACAAACGATCAGCCGAGGATCGAGTCGATTGCGCCCGCGACTTCGTCAATGCCAGCCATGCCATCAACACGCGTGACAATGCCGCGTGCTTCGTAACCGGGGAGGATTGGCGCGGTCTTTGCGCGATATTCCTCCATGCGGGTGCGCACGGTTTCTTCATTGTCGTCAGGACGGCGCTT
Organism: Pseudomonadota bacterium; assembly: GCA_038526115.1. Lineage (GTDB taxonomy): Bacteria > Pseudomonadota > Alphaproteobacteria > Sphingomonadales > Sphingomonadaceae > Erythrobacter. The sequence continues at coordinate 2,699 of JBCBHD010000257.1, forward strand.
GAACTCAGTTGAACCGCATGTGTCGCACACGCCTTCTTTGGCGGGCGGGTTTGCGGTGTCGTGATAGAGCGCACCGCAATTGGCGCAGGAGAAGCGGCCTGTAATGCGCTCAACCAGAGCGTCGACATCCACGGCCAGTTCAATCACATGGTCAAGGCTGCGGCCATGCTTTGCAAGAAGGTCATCCAACTGTTCGCCTTGCGCTTCGGTGCGTGGGTAGCCGTCAAAGATAGCGCCCTGCTCTGCTGGCATCGCTGCAAGGTTTTCATCGATCAGTGAAGAAACGATTTCGTCCGATACCAGCTCACCGCGATCCATCACCGCTTTCGCTTCGAGACCAACGGGTGTTTGCGCTTTCACTGCGGCGCGCAGCATGTCGCCGGTTGAAAGCTGCTTCATGCCGTGGCGTTCGACCAAGCCAGCGCTCTGAGTGCCTTTGCCAGCGCCCGGAGGGCCAAGAAGAATGATGTTCACTTGATCAAAACCCCTATTTGAATGGGCCAGTTACATGTGGGCCAGTTTCTTGAGCGCGCCTGTTAGCGCGTCCGGCCTTTAAGCTTAGCCTTCTTGATCAGATCGCCATATTGGTGGGCGAGAAGATGCGATTGGACCTGACTAATCGTATCAACGGTCACGTTCACAACGATCAACAGACTGGTGCCGCCAAGGAACAGCGGAATGCCCGTTTGCGCGATCATATATTCCGGCACCACACAGACAACCGTCAGATACATCGCGCCGACCACAGTGATGCGTGTCAGGACATATTCGAGATATTCCGCCGTGCGCTTACCGGGACGAATGCCTGGGATGAAGCCGCCGTTTTTCTTCAGGTTCTCAGCAGTGTCCTCAGGATCGAAAACAACCGCAGTGTAGAAGAAGCAGAAGAAGATGATCCCGATCGCATAGAGCGTCATATAGATCGGCTGACCATGCTGGAGATACTGGTTCAGCGTAACCACAGCAGAGCCCCAAGCGCTGGTCGTGTCGACGCTATCGCCAGAGAACTGCGTGATGGTCAGCGGCAGCAGCAGCAGCGAGCTTGCGAAGATCGGCGGGATAACGCCTGCGGTGTTCAGCTTGAGCGGCAGGTGCGAGCGGTCCGCTTGCATCATGCCGCGCTGTGTTGCGCGCTTGGGATATTGGATCAGCAGACGGCGCTGTGCGCGCTCGACCCAGCTGATGAGCAGGATCAAAGCCACCACCATGACAAGGAAACCAACGATGATTGCAGGTGAGATGGCGCCTGTGCGGCCACCTTCGAACATGTTCATCGTGAAGGTGGGGAACTGCGCAACAATGCCCGCCATAATGATGAGCGAAACACCGTTACCGATACCGCGTGAGGTGATCTGCTCACCCAGCCAAAGGAGGAACATCGTGCCGCCCACAAGGCTGATGATCACCGGAATGATGAACATTGGGCCAGAGCTGACCGCAAAGCCCTGCACAACCGCGTTTTGCGCGACGAAATAGCCCTGGATCGTACACAGGCCGACCGTGCCATAGCGGGTATATTGATTGAGCTTTTGACGACCCGTTGCGCCCTCTTTCTTAAGAGCGGCAAGCGTCGGGTGAAGCGCCGATGCCATCTGCACCACAATCGATGCGGTGATATAGGGCATAATGCCAATCGCGATGATCGCGTAATTGGCAAGCGCGCCGCCTGTGAACATGTTGAGCATGTCAATGAAGCCGCCCTGTGTCCGCTCATTGAACGCTTGCAGTGCAACAGGGTCGATACCCGGCAGCGGAACCACAGCGAGGAAGCGGAAAACAATCAGCGCACCGATTGTGAACCAGATGCGTTGGCGCAGCTCAGTTGCTTGGGCAAAGTTCCCAAGGTTCA
>JBCBHD010000258.1:0-4536 GCA_038526115.1 Pseudomonadota bacterium
GGAAAGATCATTCGATCTTCGTCGAAGCGGATGATCTTTCCACTTCACCTTCTGCCCGTTCTTGAGCTTCATGGTGGTAATATTGGGCATCGTCCCCTGCGGGTTCAGGTTGTGTTCGATGACCTGCTGTTCCTTGATTATCATCGTAATGTTGGTCATCTTTTTGGTCGTCACATCCTTCTGGATGTTCTCGAAATCCTGCTTTTTGTAGAGCTGATCCGCGTCGCGTTTATCGACCTCAACATTACCCAACAGATTGCGAGCGATGGCCTGATCGAGTGAGCGGTGGATGGATGCGCGAATGGAATCGACGACCTTGGGATCGGACTGTGCGCCGGGGATCACTTCGACAGTTTTGATTTCGCGCTGCCGCAGATCTTCTTCGATCTTCTCGTTCCAGTCATCTGCGCGGAACCAACGCTCCTTCGCGTTGATCTTGTGCATGAACTCATAGTATTTGCTGGCGTGGAAACGGCCCGTGGCACGCACGTCACCGACACGGGCAGAGAACCAGAGTTTGTAGACGACTTGGACAAAACCGCCTTTGCCTTGCAGCGCCTTTTCGAAGACTGGTGTACCGATATCCGAAAGACTGACGGAGAAGGTCGCAATGTTACGTCCGACAAGGGATGGCACACCCGCGCCTGAGACTTTTTCGACCAGGACATTGTTCTCATCACTGATCAAAAGCTCAGCGGAACCTTTGATGTAGGGAGGGGTAGCAAAACGCACCTTCGGTGGTTGCTTACCGCGTTTCTCGTACTTCTTGTTGACCTCGCTCTGGAGTGTCTTTTCGATCTTCTTCAACTTCTTGGGGTCGACCACGAATTCGGTGTCGAAGTTGCAGATGCCGCCGACCTGCTTGCCCGCTTCCGATTTGATCGAGCGGAACTTGATGAACTTGAAAATCGGTGAGCCCTTGTCGTCGACTCGGAACGTAGGCTGTTCGGCAAACGGATAGAAAAGGTAATCCTTCTGATCGTCGCCGAAGACTTCAACACCTTGAAGCGTGCGCTTGTCGTACAGTTTAAGCATGGTTCTCTCCTTGGTTCGGTTCGTTTGATTTCAGGACGCAGCAAACCAGCCTGCGGCATCCGTGGTGATTTCAATTGGGTGGCTGTTGGTTCCGGCTTCCAGGAAGCTCGCCGTGGCGGAAGCTGTCCCGGCAACCGTGTTGGTAGTCATGGAAGACAGTGCTGAATCGACTAGGCTTTCCGCCGAGGAGCGAGCTGCAGTGGCAGCGCCACTAGCTGCGCTACCGAAGCTTGCTAGGATAGATGCGCTTGTTGCTGCCGCGCTTGAGGCTGGCGTTGCCGCAGTTCGATTCTCAATCGCTGCAACGGCGAACGGCAAGTCGACCGTCATATCGAAGACGACCAAAAGTTTTGTGTCGTCGGAGCCGGAAATGGCTTCGCGCAACCGCTCGGCGGCATCGCCCATCACAGTTGCATTGAACATGGATTTAAACGGGAACATTCCCGATGAGTTCGACCGAGCCAGAACTTCAGGATCGGTCCCGTTCACATCCAGCTCTAGACGCGCTTCAGTTACGCTGATCCCCACCTCAGAGAGGATGACATCGTCTGAATTCTGGCCCATCTGCCGTGAAAATTCGGAGATGTACGGTGCCATGTTTTGTGGCTTGGCCGCGAGCTGAGCTCCACACTGGGCGATGACTATGTCACCCGCTTCCATCAGGCTCGCGGTGGGCTCGCCATTGCTGCCGGTCTCAGGTTGGATCGCAATGGGATGCCACCACCCGAAGCCGGGTTTGTCATCAGCGAACCAGATCGCCACGCCATCTATCGTGATCGACTGGAGCGTCATTGGACTGGCTCCGCCGGATTGCAGCTCGGTCCGAGATCTATGGTCTCGTCAAGGGATGAGAAGGTTTGCCAATCTTCATCGCCGTGGCTGCGGATCAGGAGGCCTCCGCGCAAGGGGTTGGAGCAGAACCAAGTGTATTCACGCTCTGTCCGGCTGCCGCTGAATGCCAGCGTTGTTGCGGTGTCCTCATCCTCTCCTTTGATATCGATGGCGCAGTGTTCGCCATCGGCCAGATCGATGGTCAGCTTTGTCGATCGGCTGCCGAATTCGGCGAAAAGATGGAAATCCAGGATCCCGCCATCGGCTTCAAAAGCCTGCGAGGTTACCGACCGATCGGAACCAGAAAGCTCTATACGATAGGAAGCGTTTTCACCCGCATCGCTCCAAACGCTGAGTTCTTCGGCGCCGGTCGGCCAATCGATGGTCTCGACCACCGTTTCGTTTTCCCAACCCGTGAGCGTAAGTGTCCCTGCCTTCGCCAGTTGCTCACTGGCCTGAAAACCGCGCGTTGCGATCGGCATGAGGTCGGGGCTGACAATCAAGATGTCGCTCTTCACCGCGACAGGATCGGTTTCCTTCTGACCGAATTCCGATCCGCGCATCGTGACCGCGTATCCACTAACCTCGTAGGCGAGCGTTTCGTTTGGCCCGATCTTCAATTCCAGCTCGATCGGTTCAGAATTGCTGGCGAGTGAAGAGAGTGTCTTGTTGATCGCCTGAGGGCGATGCGGCGCGGCAGGCGGCACCCGCAAGTTCACGCCCCATTCGAGCACGCCTTCGGGCTTCTCGGGCAAGTTGGCGAGAACCGTAATCGTACGCCCATGCCGAGGGATCGCATCAACCGTTTTGCGGTTTACGAGTTCAGTTTTTTCGAAGGACTGCAGCGCCGTGCCGATATCGAACCGGCTCGCAAAGACACGTAGGCAAAGCGTTCTCTTCGACAGATCGAAATGCAGAGTACTGCTGTGTTCTTCATGATCACGAAGGCGCCAGCAAGCTCCGCTTTCAATGCTGTAGGGAGGCGCTGGGACCAACAGGGCCTGCGCCAGCCTATCTCTCAAGGCTTCGCCAAAGATCCGGCGCCTTGGTCCGCGAGGAACCTTTCCCTCTACAGAGATCCCCGCTGGCAATTTCGTTGCGAGCAGTTCGACAAGATCACGATCTGCGATTTCGCCGGTCTCGCTTGCCATGCGCTCCAGCGCTTTGACCGCACGATTGCGATCGACAGACACTTGCGCTTTGAAGAGTGGGCTTTGGCCAACCACTCCGACCTGGCCGAAAAGTCCGAGTGGCATGGTCTGCCCTTCAAGCAAACCAGCCATGAACTCGGCGTCATGTGATTCAACTCGGTGGATAGCTGGCCCGCGCGTATTGCCGGTTGCATTCAGGGTAATCTCGCGGCGCAGCGATGCCGGAAGGTTGATCTCTTCCAGCAGCGGGTAAAGTCGCAACGATCCACCCTGAGGCAACGCTCGCGAAATTGGGCGTGGCATCCGCCGCCCTGATGAACGCTCCACTTCTTCGAGGTCCGAGTAGGCCAGGCGCCAGTGCAGGTTTAGGCGCCCGGCACTGTCGAGATCGCCATCATCGTTTCGCCGAAACAAAGTCAGCGAAAGAGGCACCCGTTCGGATTTATCATCCAATGCCACCGCTGTGGGAATGCCAACACACCCGTCTCCGCCGTTTGCACGGCGATAGAACCCGGATTGCGGTCCGTGTATCGGGGATCCCCAATCAGGAATGTTGGCGCGGCTCATGCGAGCTCACCGTCTTGGATTGGCCCGATGATCAGCATTTCGCCGGTCTTCGGCTTCCAGATCGTGGGTCCTACCAACCCGCGCTCGCGGACCTCGGTCACCCGGTAACGAAATTCTCCCTCTGACTCCTTGCGGAATAGAATGTCGGCCAGTGGAAGTTCGAGGCTCGTTTGGACCTCAGGTTCATTCGCTTCCAACGCAACATCAATGCCGTCTTCGAATTCCACATGAAAGGCGATCAGTGCGCCTTGCGGATGGTCCGAAGACACCGTGAACATTTGCGCGAATGTTCGAACTGTAATGTGCTGCTGCAACGCAACCGAACTGGACTCGTCATAAACAGCGTCAAACACCGCCTCGTGATCGGTTTCGACCTCGACATCCATGTCTTCGAACAGAACGTGGAACGAGCCATCTTCAGGCAAGTCGGTTTGCGATACCGCCTGAAAGCGGAAATCCATTCCCGGTTCGATAACTTCGCCGAACTCAGGTTGCTTTCTGCCAATGGTCAGAGGAATCGTGTCCTCGCCGACCACAGCAACCGGCTTCAGCCCCTTAATCTTGACGGGGCTTTCAATGACGTTGAGCAGGCTGATATTCACTCTGCGAGCATCGACGGGCTCCAACCGATCAAGCTCCAAAGCTTCCCCATTCATCGAGTTCAGGCGCAGTTCGACTGGAATTGTCTCGGGGGCAGGACCTCCGAGGTCTAGCTTCACCTCACCGTTCATCACGATGTGCGAGCCCTCGCTGCGCAGCGCTTGAAAGATGCTTTGAAAGTCTGCTTCAGCAACGCGCAGCCGAACGGACACGCCTGATTGAAGATCGACCTGCGCGTTCGCGATCACTTCGAACCCGCCGCCAATGCTTCCTGGCAAAGCGAGCCTTAGCTCCGCGCCGCTCACGGCAAGGGGCGCAAACTCGAAAGCGTGATGTTCGCCGTCAGCATCGG
>JBCBHD010000259.1:0-4528 GCA_038526115.1 Pseudomonadota bacterium
AGCGCCGAAATCGCGCGACAGCTCAACCGACGCATCAAGCCTAGGCTGGATATCGTTGCGCCGAAGCTCAATGTTGTTGCGCGCCCGTTCGAGTGCGACCTTGAAATCCTGCAGTTCCGGGCGGCGCTCCAGTATGTCGCTTCGCTCCATCGTCATCAGCGCCTGGATATCGGGCAATGCGGAGAGATCGCCATCCTGCGGCAATTGTGCACGTGTCGGAATTACCAATTGGCCCGTTGAATCGCGCAGATAGTAGGAGAGGCTGTTGGAAGCGGTGGCGAAATTGCGCTTGGCTTCTTCAACCAGCGTTTTCCGGCGGATGACGTTTTGTTCGTTTTCCGTCAGCGCAATGCGCGGCATGGCGCCTGATCGCACTTTTCGTCCCAAGCCCACTGCCCGTGCCTGCGCAATTTCGAGCAGCTCTTCGTAGATTGCTATCTCGCGCCCGGAAGCAACCCAACGCCAATAGGTTTTAAGCGCTTCGTGCTGTACCTTCAGCTGAACCAGCAGAATATCGAGCCGCGCCTGGCTGGCTGCGAGGCGAGTGTCTTCGATAGCAAAACGGCGACGATCGATGCGGCGGTCACGCAACAAAGAGAACAGTGCGCCGACTTTGAATTCGCCAGCTTGATTGGTATTGTAAATGTTCTCGTAAATAGGAAAGCGACCGTCAGACAGGCGATAGCTGCCAAAGACCTTGGCACCGTATGGCGCGATCGCCTGTGTTGCTTTCACTTCAGCATAGCCACCGGAGAATGTGCCGGTGAAGCGGTCGTAATATTCAGCTTCGAGGATCAGGTCGAAGGCTCCGTCAGCGGCCAACTGGTCACTGCGCGCAGCGGCTTCGCGCTCGAAGCTTTCGAGGATACTCGGGAATCGCAGAGCGGAGCTGCGCAACACGGCATCGGGCAAAAGCGTTTCTGAACGCAATTCCTCATCGAGCGGTTCGGCGACCGCTTCGATGTTCTGCGCTTGAACGATATTGATGTCAGGGGACAGGCAAAGGGCCAGCAGACCTATCGCAGCGCCCCGAAAGGTGCGCCTGATCATGGTGTATTACTTTGCGCGCCCGGTTGGCCGGTGTTGGGAACTTGCGGCGGGAAGTTGTTCAGTTGACGCCAGATCTCATAGCCAACAGGTACGGTTTCCAGCAGGATCCACGATTGCACCGCTGCGCCGAAACGCGCGTAGCGCTCTTCAGGCCACGGGTGTTCCGCATCCTTTGGTTCTGCGATCAGGACACGGAATCGCCCGTCAGCTTGAGCGGATTGATCGACCGCGGTGACGACCCCTTCAAACGTGCCGATAGCGACGGACGGCCAACCACTGAACTGAACCGCTGGCCAGCCTTCAAATTGGATCCTCGCTCTGGCGCCATACTGGACAAGAGCCACATCACGCCCGTCGATGAACACTTCGATCACGCGCTCCGATGTTTCGGGGACGAAGGATGCAAGCACATCACCCGCGTTTACGAATGTCGCGGAGTCCCCTGCATTTACGCTTTGGATGAAACCATCACGTGGGGCTGTAATGAGCTGTTCGGATTGGCGGGATAGGCTTGTCTCTGCGCGAGTGAGATTGGCCTGTGCCCCGGCAACTCGACCGCGCATCTCCTCGATCCTGATCTGAGCCTGCTCGTAATCACGCCGGGCCACGAGGCCAGCCTGAAACAATTCGTTCATACGGCGCTGATCGATTTCAGCCGTCGCCAGCGCGTTTTCGGCGGACTGCAACTGGATGCGTAGCTGCTGCCGCTCTGCTTCGAGCCTTTCGACAAGCTGCGGGTCGATATCCGAGATGCGGGCGATCGGATCACCTTCCAGAACAGCGCTGCCATCACGGACAAACCATTCTTCGATCCGCCCGGAAACAAGCGCATTGATCTCTTGCTGTCGTTCATTGGGGTTCAGCGTTGTGACGACGCCTTGTCCGCCGGTCGTTTGCACCCAGGGGACATAAATCAAAAAGCCCACCAGAGTTATGATACCGATCAACAACATAATGAAGACTGCGCGAAAAATGCGCGGAGTCTTGATCGCGGCCAGCGTGGTGAAATGCTGCATGTCCTGATCAAGTGTTGCCATGATCAGTCCCCCGCAACGTTGGCTGGTTCTGACTTGAGCAGGCGAGGGCCGCCTGGCTTGCGCGGGGGCTTGCCATTCACTGCCATGCAGAAATCATCGAAGTTCTCAAAGAAGCGTTGTTGATCCGCTGCAAGGTAGAGAAAACTGTCAAATCCCAGATCGATGCGCCGATTGGAGAAATAGATCACGGTCGAATAAGCTTGCTCTCGCAGTTCTTTGATTGTGGCGGCGAGATGTTCCTCATCGAGAAGGTCGAACAGCCGGCTGAGCACGAGAATGCGGGGTTGTTCCAGCAGCGCATTTGCCAGCTTTAGCTGTTGCAATTCGACTGAGGAGAACGGCCAGCCGGTGGCCGCAATCTGCGTATCGAGACCTTTCTCAAAGGTCGATACCGTTTCGGTTAGCCCAACAGTTTCGAGCGCTCCGACCATCTTTTTGGGTCCGCTATTGGGGCAAGACAGGCTGAGATATTCACGGATGGTCATGCCCACGAAAGTCGGGCGTTCAAGAACGTGAATATTGTTGCGCAGATTGTGAGACTCGATGTCCTGAAAGTCGATCCCGCCCATCGTGGCAAAACCGCTCTTCGGCAGTTCGTGCATTTTGAGAATGTTTGTGAAGAGCCGTTGGACACCGTGGTGGCTGGCCGCTGCCATAACAATGGATCCGCTCGGTATCTCGAAATCGAGCTTCGCTTCTTCATGACGGGCAATGCCGCGCACATCGGTGAGTTTGAGAGTGTGATCAGTGCGGACTACAGGGTCGGCACCACTCGGATCTTCCTGTTCCACGTCATAGAATAGTGTCAGTTCTTCTATGGCCGCGCACAGGTCGTAAAAATAGGTCAGGTACGTTCCGAGCTGGGCGACCCCGAAAAACGCCACCGACAAGACGAGTTCCGCTGCGACCAGCTGGCCGAGCGTCAGCTGGCTTTGAATGACCAGCCAGCCGCCAAGACCGAGCAATGCTGCACTTGCTCCAGCATACATCAAGAGGAAAGCGAGCGATTGAGAGAAGTGCTGCCGGAAATGACGCTTTCGTTCGTGAATGTAAGACTTTGTGTAGGCGTCGGTCTTGTCGAGTGCGTAGTCGATCCGGCGTTGCGATTTGAAGAACCCGTTGGACCCACCGATCGTTTCCAACCACGCAGCGGTGTTGTGTTTTGCGTGCGAAAGGTCAATTCCGGTTCGCACTGCACGGCTGCCCCAAGTGAGCCAGACGACCCAGATCAGCGCACTCATTACGAGCGTAAAGACGAGGAACAGAGGGTGATACAGCGACACCAGAACAAACCCGACTGCCACTTGCAAAACCACTGTGAACCCGCCGATGAACAGCACCGGCAGAGCGATCTGAACGTTGATCACATCGAAATAGCGATTGAACAAAGCGCTGGATTTGTTGTCACCGAAAAACGGATTCTGCGCATAGACCGATATCAGAGTGATTTCGGCAACCATGCGGGCGTAAAACCGGCGGGCGAACAGTTCCATCAGATGGAGGCGCAGGGCATTCAGCAGCCCGAAAAGGATCAGCAATCCGAACAAGCTGCCCGACAGCACGATCAGCGGCGCAGTAAGAGCCGTGTTCGCAACAGTGTTGATCAGCATCTGAACCGATATCGGTGTCGCCAGAGAAAGCAGGCTGATGCCGATCCCGTAAACGATTGCCAACCAGTAGAAATTGCCTTCGGGCTTTAGGATCTCGAAGAAGCGACGGAAGAACCGCACCAGCGAAAGCCGGCTGCCATAGCTTGGATTATCAATGGCCATATCGGGTGTCCGTCAAATCCCAGAATGTGCGATTTCAGCGTCAAACAAGCGGTTTTGCTCTGTGTGCATGCCGGTATCCCGATCCGGATGCGATAATGAGAAAAACTCACTATCATGGTCGACAAACGTCCATCCGACGGAGAGGTTCCGGTTGTGTGGCGGCAAAATCGCGATATTTGCTCTGGTGAATCGGTCCAAGTGATTGCATGGCAATCAACAATGCATGTCGGCCTGGCAGACAGAAGGACGACCCGATCCAATCATCAAGAGGGACAAAAATGACCGAACTTTCCGCGCAATTGAAAGAAAGCCCAGTTGTGCCGCTGGTCAATGACAATGACCCTGAACGGGCGTTGGCAACAGCTCAGGCGCTTCAGTCAGGAGGTCTTGGCGTGATTGAAGTGGTCTTGCGCAGCGAAGGCGCGCTGGAAGGCATGAAAACGATGGTCGCCCGCGGTAAAGGCATGATTGTTGGCGCTGGAACCGTCTTGACTTTGGATCACGCGAAACAAGTGCATGATGCGGGCGCGCAGTTCATTGTGTCACCAGGTCTTGTCGATTCAATCGCCGAATATTGTCTCGCCGAGAATATTCCATTCTTTCCAGGTACAATGACTGCGGGCGAAGTTCAGCGCGCCTACGCACTCGGACTGCGTGAAGTGAAGTTCT
>JBCBHD010000260.1:0-4490 GCA_038526115.1 Pseudomonadota bacterium
CGCCCGCACCAATACGCCGCGCTGGGGTCCGGACCCCTGATTACACTAGAAGGTTTCAAGTACATCCCCATGCAGACCAAGCAGACGACGAACGAAGGCCTAAAGCGCGCCTATCTGATCACGATCACCGCAGATGAGATTGCGGCCAAGATCGATGCGGAGATCAAGAAGATTGCTCCGCAGGTGAAGATGCCGGGCTTCCGTCCTGGCAAGGTGCCAGCGAATCTTGTGAAGAAGATGCATGGTGAGCAGATCCATGGCCAGACCGTCAACGATGCGATTCGCGATTCGGTCGACACACTGATCAAGGATGAAGAGCTGCGTCCCGCGATGCAGCCCAAGATCGAGCTGAATGAAGGCTATGATGAAGGCAAGGACGCCGAAATCACAGTTGAGCTGGAAGTTCTTCCGGTCATCGAAGCGCCGAGCACTGATGGCTTGAAACTTGAAAAGCTGGTTGTTCCGGTCACGGATGAGCAGATCGAAGAAGCGATCGGCAACATCGCTGGCCAGAACAAGAGCTACAAAGATGCCGCCAAGACCAAGAAAGCGGCTGAAGGCGACCAACTGATCATCGATTTCGTTGGTAAGCTGGACGGTGAAGAATTCGAAGGCGGCAAAGCCGAAGATGCTCCGCTGGTTATTGGTTCAGGCGCTTTTATTCCGGGCTTTGAAGAGCAGCTGACCGGCGCAAAGACCGGTGATGAAAAGACCATCACCGTAACCTTCCCTGAAGACTATCAGGCCGAAAACCTTGCAGGTAAGGAAGCGACGTTCGACATCACTGTGAAGCAGGTGAAGGTCGAAACCGAAACCAAGATTGACGATGAGTTCGCCAAGAATCTTGGTCTCGACAGCCTCGAAAAGCTGCAAGAGATCATGCGTGGGCAGCTGGAACAGCAGACCGCTGGCCTTACTCGTACGCAGATGAAGCGTGCGCTGCTTGATCAGCTTGCAGCCGGTCACGATTTTGAAGTGCCTGCGACAATGGTTGATGCCGAGTTCGATCAGATCTGGGCGCAACTGCAACAGGAAGCTGGTAAGGAAGAGAACCCTGACGAAGCGCTGAAGCAGATCGAAGACGAAAAAGATGACTACAAGGCCATCGCGGAACGCCGTGTGCGCCTTGGCCTGCTTCTTTCCGAGATCGGTCAGGCCAATGGCGTTGAAGTGACCCAGCAGGAAATGTCGATGCTCGTGCAGCAAGCTGCGCAGCAATATCGCGAAGAAGATCGCGAGCGTTTCATGCAGTATATCCAGCAAGAGCCGATGGCTGCTGCACAGCTGCGCGCTCCGCTGTATGAAGACAAGGTCGTCGACTTCCTGTTCGACAAGGCTGAAGTGACCGAGCGCGAAGTGACTCAGGAAGAGCTTCAGGCCGCGATCGAAGCCGACGAAGACGTGGAAGCCGAAAAGGCCAAGGCGAAGAAGCCGGCAGCGAAGAAGAAAGCACCGGCCAAAAAGCCTGCCGCTAAGAAGGCGCCGGCGAAGAAAGCTGATGCCGACGCGCCAACAGCGAAAAAACCAGCGGCGAAGAAGGCCCCGGCCAAGAAGCCGGCTGCGAAAAAGGCACCGGCAAAAGCTGCAGCCAAGCCTGCTGCCAAGAAAGCCCCGGCCAAGAAGCCAGCTGCGAAAAAGGCACCTGCTAAGAAAGCTGCGAACAAAGAAGAATGATCAGCTGACCTGGCTCGAGCCGGGCGATCTGTGCGATCTTCAAGAAAGGCGTGGGCGGCTCAGCCGCTCGCGCCTTTTTCATTTCAATCGGGCTCTTTGCTACAGCGATCATCGTGGTCGTTTTCACGAAGCTGATCGTCCTCATCAGTCCTTAACCATGAGCGCTTACCCCTACTGACAACGTCAGACATTTTCTTCGAGGATGAGAACATCCCGGAGATGGGGGTTTTGTCAGCATGTCGGGTTTGCGCACGGTTCAACGGTTAAACAACTGGCTGCAAGGTGGCTCGATTCAGTCGCAGACCAGCCGAATATTCAATCTGTTTGCTATGTTGGTGCTTATTCTCGGCGCTGTCGCCATGATCGGCACCATCCGCATTGAACAGAGATCAGCGGCTCTTTCGAACCTTACGGAAGTCGCATTTCTGACCGCCAAAATGACGCGGCAGGTCACTCTGTCAAAGGACAATATGGGCGCCTATCGTGCACGCGGATATGACGCAGAGACGATCGCGCTCTCGATCGAACAGGCGCGTGACGCGGTTGAAATGAACCAACAGCTCAATCTGAATGCCGCCTCGCTGGACGCCGCTTCGCAACGCCAGATCCGCGATCTTGACGCGGGGCTGCGGAACATTGAGGTCCTCTTGACGGAAGTTCGCGACGCTCCCCGCGAAACCGTGGAGCAGGAAGCATTTCTTGGCCCGCGTTATGATGCGCTGGATCAGACAATTGCTCAAGTTGTCGCGGTTCGCGAAGCAGCGGAAGCCCGTGTGGCCAACTACTCCGGCGAAGGTTTGGTAGAAATTCAGGTTTTGCTCGCGGCCCTCCTCGTGGGCGTTTTGAGCGCTGTCGGCTTGGTTCTGCTGGGGAAAAAGTTGGTGTCTCAGCGGGTTGTCGAGCCCATCGCCGAAATCAGCGGTGCGAGCGAGCGGATTGCAACGGGTGAAACCGACCAGCCAATACCGGGGAGCGGTCGGGACGACGAGATCGGTACCCTTGCCAAGGCTCTCAATGTCCTGCGTCAGTTCCAGCGCAAAGCCGCCGAAGAAGCGCAGCACGAGCATGAACGCGAATTGCAGCTTCAACGCGAACGTCAGGAGGAACGTGAGGAGCACCGGCGAGGGCAAGCCGCATTGCTCAGCTCGCTTGCAGATCAGTTCGAGCAGACCGTTGGCGATGTCGCGACCGAGGTTGCCGCAACTTCTGACCAGATGCATGCAGCTGCGGTTGAATTGTCGCAACATGTCGAGAATTCATCGGCTACCGTTTCGCAAGCCAATGACCGATTAAAGCAGGCCTCGGCCGGGATTACCGGAGCGGCATCGGCGACTGATGAATTTGCCATGTCGATTGCAGAAGTCAGTCGGCAAGCCACTTCGTCCTCCGAGCGTGCTCGCAAAGCAGCACAGGCCGCAACACAAGCGGATGAGACCGTCGCTGGCCTGACGAGCTCCGCAGACCGGATCAGTCAGATCATTGAGGTCATCGCGGGGATCGCTGGTCGCACCAATCTGCTTGCTCTCAACGCTTCCATCGAAGCGGCGCGAGGAGGTGAAGCAGGACGCGGATTTGCGGTCGTCGCGAGCGAGGTCAAAGAACTGGCCATTCAGACCTCGCGTGCAACGGAGGAAGTCGAGACTCTGATCCGCGATATGCAGACCGCAACCGGCAAGAGCGCAGCTGCGCTCGGCCAGATTTCGGAAGAGGTGATCGCTTTGGAAGAAACCGCCATGGCCATTGCAACGGCTGTGGATCAACAGGCGGTTGCTGGACAGGATCTGGCGCAAAGCATCGATATGGCGGCGCGCAACACTGCGTCGGTCAGTTCGACGATCGACGATGTGAGCCATGTTTCGATGAATTCAGGCACGACGGCGGCACAGGTCCGCGAAAGTTCATCCAACCTGGCTGATCAATCGACCAAGCTGCGCGAGCAGGTGCATCAGTTCCTGAAGCAAGTGCGCGCCGCCTGATCAGGTGACAATGGCGAGCTATTCTTCACCGCGCCATGGCTGGAATGTTGGTTCAGGCAGTGTCGCAGTGCGCGCGCGTTCGTACGCCGCGCCAACTTTCAGAACGGCGTGATCATCCCATTTCGCTCCGAAGAAGCTGATGCCGACTGGCAAACCCTGAATATGGCCCATCGGCACGGTCAGATGCGGGTAGCCCGCAATGGCAGCTGGTGAGCCGAATCCGATCGAACCGTTGAAATTGTCACCATTCACCAGATCGCTGACCCAGGCCGGCCCTCGCGTTGGAGCGACCAGAAACGCCAGATTGTTCTCTGCCATCAGCGCATCGAGCGTTTCCTTGCCCGCGATCCGCAACGCATTGCGTTTTGCTGTCTCATAGGCGGCACGATCCGTTGTCGCTTCGGCTTGTTCGAACAAACCCTGATCGAACCAGCGCATCTCGGTTTCGGCGTTGGCTTTGTTGAAGGCGATCAGATCAGCGAGGCTGTGCGGCGTTTCTGCGCCTTCGATTCTGGGGAGGGAGCGCAGATATTTACCCATTTCTTCGCGCAGTTCGAACATCAGGATCGTGAAGCTGTCGTCCCAGATATCGCTGTTCATTTTAAAGTCGATTTCGACCAGTTCGGCGCCGGCGCGTTCCAGATCCTCCAGGGCCACTCCGAAAACTGCTTTCACATCGTCTCGGTTGCCAACCTGATTGCGCATCACTCCGATCCTCACGCCGTCCAGTGAGAAACTGACCAAGCCCGATGTGTAGTTCGCTTTGCGGGGCACACGTATGGTCGCGGTATCAGCGGGATCCTCTCCGGCTATAGCGGTCAGCAGCAAGGCCGCATCCAT
>JBCBHD010000261.1:0-4475 GCA_038526115.1 Pseudomonadota bacterium
TTCATCGCTCTGCCAGGCGGGTTTTCGTACGGCGATTATCTCCGCTCAGGTGCAATGGCAGCCAAAAGCCCCATCTTGCGCGCAGTCGTTGAGGCCGCCAATCGCGGCGTTCCAGTCCTGGGTGTATGCAACGGATTCCAGGTGCTAACCGAAAGCGGACTGTTGCCAGGTGCATTGATGCGCAACGCGCAGCAGACCTTTGTGTGCCGGACAGTGGAACTGGAAGTCGCAAATTACTCTTCGATTTTCACGCGTGGCTACGACAGCAGCCAGCGCATTCGCATCCCTGTCGCTCATCACGATGGCAACTACTTCGCTGATGATGGGACGTTGGATGTCCTTGAAGGAGAGAACAGAGTCGCGTTTCGCTACGCGGAAGACTGCAACGGTTCACGACGCAATATCGCTGGCATTCTAAACGCATCAGGCAATGTGCTGGGTATGATGCCACATCCGGAACGAGCGATAGAGGCAGCAGCGCATCGATCCATGGGGGGATCGGATGGAAAGCAGCTGTTCGAAAGCGCCGTGAGCGCTTTGATTTCAGCTTAGTCTAAGCTCGCCTTTGCACCGGCGCGTTGAATAGCCTTCGAGCGTCTTCGCTCGGCATGGGCCGCCCGAAATAGTAGCCTTGGATCTTGTCGCAGCCCAAGCTGCGGATCAGTTCTGCCTCTTCCGAATTCTCCACGCCCTCAGCGGTTGTAGTCATTCGCATAGCCTTGGCCATTGCAACCACCGCATTGATAATCGCTAGGCTTTCCATCGATTGCTGTGCTGCGCCTTGCACAAACATGCGGTCTACCTTGATTGTAGAGAAGCTAAGCTTGCGCAAATAGCCAAGTGACGAATATCCGGTGCCGAAATCGTCCAAGGCGACAGAACAGCCCAGCGCCATGACCTGCTCCAGTGCATTGCGAGCGATATCAGCATCGCGAACGAAGATGCTTTCGGTCACTTCGACCTCAAGCCGCTCTGGACGCAATCCGCTGGCAGAAAGAGCTTCTACAACTTCGGCGGTAAAATCCGGTTCAAGCAGCTGTTCCGGCGATACGTTTACATTGACCTTGATATGTTCGGGCCAATTGCGGGCTTCCATGCATGCCTGTCGCAACACCCATTTGCCGATTGGCACGATCAGGCGTGTGTCTTCAGCCAGCGGGATGAATTTTCCTGGGCTCACAAACCCATGGTCGGCGCTGTCCCAACGAACCAAAGCTTCGAAGCTGACAATGTTCTCGCTGCTCGCATCCACTACTGGCTGATAGTGGAGCAACAGTTCGTCTCGCGGCAGCGCTTTGCGCAGGGAGACCTCGAGCTGCCGGCGTTCTTCGGCGGAAGCGTGAAGCGATTGTTCAAAGCGGAAGTGTTCACCGCCACCAATATCCTTGGCCCGGTACAGCGCGAGGTCGGCATTGCGCATCAGTTCTTCGACCGTACGCCCATCACGCGGTCCAATAGCTGATCCCACACTTGCGCCCACATACAAGGTGTGTTGGTCGACCTGATACGGCTCTGTGAGAGCTTCGATGACATCATTGGCAATCCGACGGACCATTTCAGGTTGGCTCGCATCGCGGATGACGATGGCGAACTCGTCACCACCAAGGCGCCCGCAAAGATGATTTTCATCCATCAGGCTTTGAAGACGCGCCGAAACCTGCGCCAGCAATTTGTCTCCGGTCATATGGCCTAGAGAATCGTTGACCGCCTTGAAGCGGTCCAGATCGACCATCAACAAGGCGCAACGGGTGCGCCATTGCTCAGCGAACCGCAGCGCTTCGCCAAGTGTTTCTGTGAGTTGAAGTCGGTTTGGCAGCGAAGTGAGCGTGTCGTAGCGAGCGAGATATTCAATCTTCTCCGACGATTCACGTTGCTCAGTTACGTCAGAGCCAACGCCGCGAAAGCCGGTGAACTTGCCATTCTCATCCCGAATTGGAGTCCCGGAAAGCTCCCACCAGCGTTCTTCGCCACGCAAGGTTACTTGCACCAGCAAGTTTGAAAAGTTCTCACGGTTCTTGAGGCGTTCGGCCAAATCATGAAGGCTGGCTGGAAAGCTGCCATCCTCCCAGTTTTTGCCGGCAATCAACTCCAAGAGTGGTTTACCTTCAGCGCTGTCCTGACTGGTGGCCAGTGCGAAGGCAAAGCGTGGGCTGACATTGCGCAAGCGCCGCAGCGTGTCGACTTCCCAGAGCCAATCCGCTTCGTTCTCCTCAAACTCGCGCAAGAGCAATGAAACAACTTCGTCTTTCTCGGCCACACCGCTTTCGGCAATCCGTGTCGCCAAGTGCGCCGAGGCGACCTGAATTGCGCCAAATACGCCGAGCAATGTGGCCATGCCCCAAGCAAGCGCGGCCACTCCGAGTGAGTTCATCACCAGATAGGCCGAGATCGAAATGCCGAGGCTGGTCGCATATACGACAACGCCAAGCGGCGGGGCTGTGTTGAAATAGATCGATCCTGCAATGGTGATCATGACGATCAGGAGAAGCGCTATCAACTCAGCTGTTCCGCCATAGGGAGCAAACAGGAAAACACCTGCAGACCATAAAAGCCCGCTCATCAGCGGCGTGGATGCCTGCCGGAGAACCTCTTTGCGCGTTACTCCGCGATGATCGGCGTTACCCAAAGCCCGATCGACCATGACCCCGCGCACATGCAGCAGCAATTGCGCACCAAACCAGAGCCCCAGCCACAAAAGCGGCGCGCTATCGAGGAACAGCCGTAAAACGAAAAGCGCGAAGACCATGTTGGCAAGGGCGCGATAATGGGAAACCTTGCCGAGTGCGGCATATTGAAGACCACGCAGCCGTGCCCAATCGGCATCGCCCCGGTCGGTCAAACCAAGAATGGCGGATACCGGCAAGTCCGAGGTTGAAACCTGCTTTGGGGCTGCTGCGTCAGTCACCCCAAAGGCGCTAGCTAGCAAAGGTTAATGGGCGGGAAAAATGAAAGCATTCTGATGGTAAATTTCAGCATAATTTCATAATGCTAGTCGCGAAGGGCGTTGGCGGCACGATCCCAGTTTTTACCGTCGAATTCAGTGATTTCGGGGTCCAGCTCTGATGCATCATCGAGACAGGAAAGGTGAACGCTCCAACAATCGGGGTGCGATTTCGGCTGATAGAAGCTTTTGACGCCGCAAATTCTGCAGAACAAATGGTTCGCCTCACCAGTGCCGAACCGGTAGGATGTCAGCTCACCCTTACCACTTATGAGTTCGAAGCGTTCGTGTGGAATGAACAGGTGCAGATACCCTGACGCAGAGCAAATGGAACAATTGCAATCGAGCATCTTCGGCTTGGCATCAGATTCAGCCCGAAATCGGACGGCGCCGCAATGGCAGCCTCCCTCAACCGTGACGAGATTGCTCACTCAACCGTTACCGACTTTGCGAGGTTACGCGGTTGATCGACATCGGTGCCTTTCACGACCGCGACATGGTAGGCCAGCAATTGTACGGGAATGGCGTAAACTAAGGGTGCGATCAGTGGGTGGACCACAGGCATTTCTATCGTGGCGAGACACCCCTCACCCGCCTGCTCTAGGCCTTCTGTATCCGAAATCAGGACAACCTTGCCGCCGCGCGCACGGACCTCTTCCATGTTGGAAACGGTCTTTTCGAACAGAGGCCCAGAGGGCGCAATTACCACCACGGGAACATCATCATCGATCAGCGCGATCGGACCGTGCTTCATCTCTCCAGAAGCGTAACCCTCTGCATGTATATAACTGATTTCTTTCAGCTTTAGTGCACCCTCAAGTGCTAATGGGTAGTCCTGGCCACGCCCAAGATAGAGTACATCCCGCGCAGGTGCGATCAAGTGCGCCATGGCAGCAATGTCATCGTCATGATCAAGAGCCGCGTTCAAAGCGGCCGGTGCTTCGAGCAAGTGTTTAACAACCTCTTGCTCTTCTTCGCGATTCATCAAGCCCTTCTTCACAGCCATATGGGCTGCCAGCGCTGCAAGTACGGAGAGTTGGCAGGTAAACGCTTTTGTCGATGCGACACCGATTTCTGGCCCGGCATGCGTCGGCAGCAGCAAATCAGCCTCTCGCGCCATGGTGCTCGTCGGCACGTTTACGACCACACCGATGGTCTGGCCTTCAGCCTTGCAATGACGCAAAGCCGCCAGCGTATCTGCGGTCTCTCCACTTTGGGAAATGAAAAGCGCCAGCCCGCCGTCTTCAAGAACGGGCTCACGATAACGGAACTCACTCGCAACATCGATATCGACAGGCACTCTGGCGAAATGCTCAAACCAGTATTTCGCTACCATCCCGGCATAATACGATGTCCCGCAGGCAACGATGGTGAGGCGACGTACAGCTGAAATATCGAAATCGAACTGCGGCAAAGCGACAGAATTGTCTTCACGGCGCAAATATGATGCCAGAGTTTGAGCGACCACAGTCGGCTGATCGAATATCTCTTTCTGCATGAAGTGGCGATAATTGCCCTTCTCCACCGCCGCCGC
>JBCBHD010000262.1:0-4474 GCA_038526115.1 Pseudomonadota bacterium
TGATGGGCTGCACATAGACGCCGTATTCGGCGAGCAGGATGTCGCTGATCTTCTTGGCTCGCACCGGATCGCCGACCATCAGCGGCACGATGTGGGTCACACTGTCCATCACCGGCAGGCCGGCTTCGGCAAATTTCAGTTTGAGCATCGCGGCGGCGGTCTGCTGCGCGTTGCGCTCAACGCTGCTCTCCTTCAGGTGCTTCACCGAGGCGAGAACACCCGCGACCAGCACCGGCGAAAGCGAGGTCGTAAAGATAAAACCCGGAGCATAGGAGCGGATGCAGTCGATCACGCGCATGTCGGCAGCGATATATCCGCCCATCACGCCAAATGCCTTGCCCAACGTTCCTTCGATAATGTCGATCCGGTGCGCGGCGTTGTCACGTTCTGAAATGCCGCCGCCATGCTCGCCATACATGCCGACCGCGTGGACTTCGTCGATATAGGTCAGCGCGTTGTACTTTTCGGCAAGGTCGCAGATTGCGTGGATCGGGGCCACGTCACCGTCCATCGAATAGACGCTTTCGAAAGCGATAACCTTAGGCGTTTCGGGATCTTCTGCGGCGAGCAACTGCTCCAAATGCGCCATGTCATTATGGCGGAACACGCGCTTTTCGCAGCCTGAATTGCGGATGCCGGCGATCATGCTGGCGTGGTTCAACTCGTCAGAGAAGATCACGCAGCCCGGCAGCAGTTTGGCGAGTGTCGACAGCGTAGCATCGTTGGAGACATAGCCGCTGGTGAACAGCAACGCGCCTTCCTTGCCATGAAGTTCCGACAGCTCCTTCTCCAGCTCCACATGCAGATGCGTGTTGCCGCCGATATTGCGCGTGCCGCCTGAACCCGCGCCGACATCGTGCAGCGCGTCTTCCATCGCGCCAATCACCTTGTCGTGCTGGCCCATGCACAGGTAGTCGTTCGAACACCAAACGGTGATTGGCTTCGGCCCGTTATGCCCGTGAAAACACCGTGCATTGGGATAGGCACCCTTGTTTCGCATGATGTCGATAAAGACGCGGTAACGGCCTTCCTCATGGAGGCGGTCGATGGCCTGGTCGAAGATGTGGTCGTAATTCACTGTGTCACGCGCTCTTGATTGCTGTGTCAGGCGTATAACCCATCGGCCGCCCAAACGTTTCGCGATTATCTAGGTTTCGGTGATCGATTTGACCACTGCGATCTTTGCGAGCGACTTGCAGGTGGTGATCAGAACGTTTCCGGTGGGCCAAAGCTGCGCTCTGCCAACGCTGCTTCCAGACCTTTAGCGCGCTCGACCGGTCCGGTCACAACGAAGCGATTCTGCGGGGTTGGCGTGAATTCCTGCCCGTCGAGAAGCTGAACGATGCGCCGTGCGATGCCGTCAGCTCCGTCGATCAACGCAACATCGTTTCCAAACAATGCACTCAGTTCCTCGCGCAACAGCGGAAAATGCGTGCAGGCGAGGACCACCGCATCAATATCGGTCCCGCCGTCCATTGCTTGCAAGCGGCCAACCGCCTCTTCGATCACTGCCATGTTGACCGGCTGGCCGCGAAGCTTGGCTTCCGCCTCGTCGACCAAATCAGGCGCTGCAATCCGGAGCAATGTCTTGCCGCCAGCAAAATCGCGTTCGAGGTCATCCACGTAACGCTGGCGGATCGTGGCTTGCGTTCCGACTAGTCCGAAAGTTCCCGTGGTGTTTTGCAGCGCCGCTGGCTTGACCGCCGGGACAGTGCCGACCACTGGTATTTCAAGCACATCGCGGACCATGCCCAACGCAATCGTGCTTGCCGTGTTGCAGGCAATACAGGCAAGACGCGGCTGAAACCTCTCCGCCATGCGGCCAAGCAAGCCGGCGACTCGCGCGGCCACTTGAGGCTCGGTCTTTTTGCCATACGGCATGCCTACAAAGTCCGCCGCGAAGATGACGGGCGCTTCTGGCAGTTGCCGTCGCAGCGCGTCATAAACGGTCAACCCGCCAACGCCGGTATCGAGCAACAGGATAGGGGAGGATGGATCGGTAATGGTTGTTTCTACCCGCAGGCAACTTGTCGTGGGCAGCGCTATTACTTAGGCACACAAAAAAGAAAAGCGGATCAAGGAATTTGGGCGTGACGTTGAATGCTGTTTTGGCGGTCTTGCTGGGCTATGCGCTGGGTTCGATCCCGTTCGGCCTTTTGCTGACGAAAGCCGCCGGGCTTGGCGATGTTCGCAAAATCGGAAGCGGAAATATCGGCGCAACCAATGTGCTGCGAACAGGGAACAAAGGCTTGGCTGCAGGAACCCTGTTGCTGGATTTGGCAAAGGGATTTCTCCCGGTGTTCCTCGCTTGGCAGATCTGGGGTTTCGACAGCGCGCTTCATGAAACACCCCGCGCCGCCCTGCTTGAGCCGGTGCCACTGGCTGCCATTGGCGCGGTGATCGGCCATTGCTTCCCGGTCTGGTTGAAATTCAAAGGGGGCAAAGGCGTTGCCACTAATGCCGGGGTAAGCTTCGGCCTCGCATGGCCCATCGGGCTTGCCTACGCAGCTGTCTGGATTGGCGTTCTGGCGATTTCGCGGATCAGCTCACTCGCGGGAATGTGCGCCGTCGTCGCCGCGGCGCTGGCGGCGGCTTTGTTTCTCTATTCTGCGTTTATCCCTGCGCTTGCGTTTATCGCTGTGTTGATCATTGCGCTGCATCGCGAAAATCTCGGCCGGCTGGCTAGAGGCGAGGAACCAAGGATCGGCGGGAACAAGTGAGCGAGGGGTTATCCCAGGCCGAAGCTTTCGCCCGCATTCGTTTGCTGCGGTCACCCAATATCGGCCCTGTCAGTTACCGTCAGTTGCTGGCTCGCTTCGAGACGGCAGAACGAGCATTGGAGGCGCTGCCCGATCTCGGCGCACGGGGAAAGTCGCCCTATCGACCCGCGCCTACCGACACAATTGATCGTGAAATTGAAGGCGTGCGTGCCGCAGGCGCACGGTATCTGTTTCACGATCAGCCCGACTATCCGGCGCTCCTTGGTGAACTGGACAGCGCGCCGCCGATCATCACCTGCCGGGGCAATCTCGCACTTGCGTCACAGCCGTGTGTGGCGATGGTGGGAGCGCGCAACGCCAGCGCCGCTGCGGTGAAGCTTGCCCGCGACTTCGCAACCGAGTTGGCCAAGAAAGGCTTCATGGTAGTTTCCGGCCTGGCACGCGGCATTGACGGGGCATGCCATGAAGGCGTTTTTCGAGCACCATTGGTGTTATCGCAAGCGGGATCGAAATCGCCTATCCTCCCCAGCATGCCGAATTGCAGGAAAAGATCGCAACCGAAGGCCTGTTGATCGCTGAGCAGCCACCCGGCACTGAACCGCGGGGGCGACACTTTCCAAGCCGCAACCGGATTATCGCCGGTTTGGCGAGTGGGACTCTGGTTGTCGAAGCTGCGCCAAAGTCCGGCTCGCTCATCACAGCAAGGCTAGCGGGCGAGGCGGGCAGGGAGGTGATGGCGATCCCCGGTTCGCCGCTCGATACGCGTTCGCTCGGTTGCAATCAGCTGATCCGTGATGGTGCCGTGCTCGTGCAGACGCCAGACGATGTGGCGGAACTGCTCGAAGGCTTCACGGGCGCGCCGCGCTCGCGGTTTCAGGTTGCAGAGATGGGTGAACCGTTCGACTACACTGAACTGCGCCAGATGGAGTGGGGCGAGGCCAAGTCGAAGCCCGGTACCAAGCAGGACGAAGATGCGATTGCCAAATTGCTGACAAAGGCCCCGATCGCGATTGACGAGCTAATCCGCCAATCGGGTGCATCATCGGCGGAAGTGCAAATGGCGCTGCTGGAATTGGAATTGGCGGGCGAGCTGGAGCGCCATTCAGGTGGCTCGGTCAGCTTGTCGGGATGATGGGGTAACAATGATCAAAGGCGAAACCGCTTGGGAAGCGGCGATGAATGTTTGGGCAGAGGCTGCGCGCCTTGTGCGATCAGCGCTTGGGTATGGCGCTGTGTATCTCGCCGGGACGATCGGCTTCTGGTCGCTGATTGATTTCGGAATTGTTGGTGAGGACTATTCGATCATCGGATCAATCGTCGACTTCGCCTTGGGCTATCTTTTGACTGTGGGCCTTTTGACCAGCGGAGGCTTGCTGCCAGACGGGATGAAAGGCACTTTCGGAACCTATTTCGCGGTGTCTCTCATCAGCGGGATTGCCATACTGTTGGGGTTGGTTGCGCTGGTCATTCCGGGAGTGTTTCTGATGGTAAGATGGCTTCCGGCCTATGGATTTGCGCTGGCGCAGGAATCCTCCGCTACCGATGCACTGGGAGCTTCGTGGGCCGCAACTGAAGGTGCATTCTGGCCGTTGTTTCTTGCCATGTTCATTCCACTGTTTGCAGTCCTTGCTCCCGTCGTACCGGTCTTGCTGTATGACCTTTCGGCGATCCTCTCAGAGGATGCGATAGTTTTGTACGATGACATGTCGGATGTGGTGGTTTTCGCCTTCACAATTCTCTCCAGCCTTGCGGCA
>JBCBHD010000263.1:0-4456 GCA_038526115.1 Pseudomonadota bacterium
TTGGGGTCAGATGAGCTTCTGGGGTGCCAAGGTTATTACGGGCCTGTTCGGCGCAATTCCGCTGGTCGGTGAACCGCTTCAGGTTTGGCTCGTTGGTGGGTTTGCCCCTGACAACGCCGCTCTGAACCGATTCTTCTCGCTGCACTTCCTTCTTCCATTCGTGATCGCTGGTGTTGTAATCCTGCACATCTGGGCACTTCACATTCCCGGGTCTTCCAACCCGACTGGTGTAGAAGTGAAGAAGGAAAGCGACACAGTGCCATTCCACCCGTACTACACGGCGAAGGATGGCTTCGGGCTTGGTGTGATCCTGCTCCTGTTCGCGACCTTCGTATTTTTCCTGCCGAACATGCTCGGACACCCGGATAACTATGTCGAAGCCAATCCGCTTTCGACCCCGGCACTGATCGTTCCCGAATGGTATTTCTATCCGTTCTACGCGATCCTGCGCGCTTTCACCGGCGACCTCACCATTCCGTTCACCGGCATAGTGCTGGTCCAGGCCAAGCTACTGGGTGTGATTGCGATGTTTGGCTCAATCCTGCTGTGGTTCTTCCTGCCATGGCTCGACAAGAGCCCGGTGCGTTCGGGTCACTATCGCCCGCTGTTCAAGAAGTTCTTCTGGTTCGGCTTGATCCCATGCATGGCTGCACTGTTCTTCCTGGGCGGTGCGCCGGCAGAGGAGCCCTATGTGGTCCTCAGCCAGATCGCGACAGCCTATTACTTCCTGCACTTCCTGGTGATCTTGCCGATCATCAGCCAGATTGAAGTGCCGAAGCCGCTGCCGTTCTCGATTACCGAGGCGGTGCTGGGCAAGGACGAAGACGGTGCAGGGGAGCGAACCAGTATCCCCGAGTCCAAGCCGGCGGGTGATTTGCCTGACGGTTCACTGGAGCCAGCCGAGTAATCGGCTGGTCCGCCACTTCACCCTGATCCGATAACGAGAAAGAATTCGGTCATGACAATCCGCTTCGGAGGCATCATCATAGGCTTCGTGATCACAGCCATTCTGGTCCTGTGGTCCCTGGTCCCCGGTCTCATCAACTACGCTCCACCTGAGCGCCCAGATTACTACGCGTTTCAGGAAAAGAACATTAAGCCTGAAGGCGGGTTTTCGTTCGATGGGCCGCTTGGTAAATGGGATTATGCCCAGCTCCAGCGTGGGTATCAGGTGTACAAGCAGGTTTGTTCGGCTTGTCACAGCTTGAAGTTCGTCGCTTTCCGCAATCTCCAGGAGCTCGGCTATACGAATGCTGAAGTCCGTGCAGAAGCAGCGACATGGCAGGTTCCCGGGATCGATCCCGTCACTGGCGAAGCGACAACGCGTCCGGGCGAGCCGACCGATGCTTTCCCAAGTCCGTATCCGAACGAAGTCGCTGCACGCGCTGCTAACAACAACGCGTATCCACCAGACCTTTCGTTGATCACCAAAGCACGCAAGGACGGTTCGAACTACGTCTATTCGTTGATGCAGGGTTACAACGAGGTGGATCCGGAAGACCTCGCGAAATCGCCAGACTTCGAAACCCCGACTGGCCTGTATTTCAACGAGTATTTCTACAACATCAACATCGCGATGCCGCCGCAGCTGTATCCTGACCTCGTGACTTACGCCGATGGTACAGAGGCGACACAGGCTCAGATGGCGGAGGATGTGACTGCATTCCTGACCTGGACGGCTGAGCCGTCACTGGTCAAGCGCAAGCAGACGGGTTGGTTCGTGATTGGCTTCCTGCTGATTGCCACCTTCCTTGCCTTCTTCTCGTACAAGCAGATCTGGGCTGGAGTGAAGCCGAAGAAAAAATAAGCATTTGCTTGCTTTGACATTTGCAGCGCTCCATCGTTCCTAAGGGATGATGGAGCGTTTTGCTTTGGGGGACAGATGATGGCTGAGGCACCTCTATCGCCAGCCGAATTGCGCGATCTTGTGAGGACTGTCCCGGATTTTCCTGAGCCGGGAATCCAGTTTCGAGATATCACGACCCTGATCGGTCATCCCCACGGCCTCGCGTCGAGCATGCACTATCTCGCTGACATGGCACGGTCGGCTCACACCCAGAAAATCGCAGGAATGGAAGCGCGAGGCTTCATTTTCGGCGCTGCCGTTGCGGTGCAGCTGGGACTGGGTTTCTTGCCAGTGCGCAAACCTGGCAAACTGCCGATCGAGACCATCGGGGTGGATTATGCGCTCGAATATGGCACGGACCGGCTGGAGATGGACCCCGACGGTGTCGAGGCGGGTGAAAAGGTGGCGATCGTCGATGATTTGATCGCGACTGGAGGCACTGCGCAGGCAACCGTGCAACTGCTGCGAGATGCCGGGGCAGTTGTGGATCAGGCGTTATTTGTGATCGATCTGCCTGACCTTGGCGGTGCTGAAAGGCTGCGTGAGGCAGGGGTCGAAGTGCGGACACTGCTGGAGTTCGAAGGCGATTGATGCGCAAGCGAAGGCTCATCATCGCACCGCTGTTTCGGAACTTGCACCGACCGCCAATCATTGCTTGAGCGAGGTCACCGACACAAACCATGGAATCTCAAGCTCTCGTAATCGCCATGATTGGCGTTCTTGGAATCGGCGCGCAATGGATTGCGTGGCGGACCGGCTGGCCTGCGATCGTGCTGATGCTGGCGGCGGGTTTTCTCGCCGGACCAGTTGCCGGTGAGCTTGGATTTCGTCTGCTCGATCCAGAAGCAGCATTCGGAGACTTTCTTACACCTGCAATCAGCATAGGGGTTGCATTGATACTGTTCGAAGGCGGTCTCAGTCTGGACCTGCGCGAATTGCGTCATTCAGGGGCAGCGGTCTGGAGGTTAGCGACTGTTGGCGTCCTTGTGGGTTGGGCGCTCGGGGCGGCAGCAGGCTTTTATGTCGCCGGACTTGTGTGGCCTGTGGCGATCCTGTTCGGCGGCATCCTGATCGTGACCGGCCCAACTGTGGTGATACCGCTACTCAGGCAATCAAACATCCAGACCAGGCCTGCCTCGATCCTCAAATGGGAAGGTATCGTCAACGACCCTACTGGCGCGCTGTGTGCGGTTATCGCCTATGAATATTTCCGCAAACTCAACGAAAGCCCCGGAGCATCAATCGTTGAAGTGGTGCCGCCTTTGATCATCGCAGCGATTATCGCAGGGCTTATTGGCTATGCGGCGGCGCGCTTGATCGCGTTTCTCTTCCCCCGCGGCGCGATCCCGGAATTTCTTAAAGTGCCGGTGCTGTTCTCAACAGTGATCGCGGTATTCGTCCTGACGAATGCCATCGAACACGAAGCGGGTCTGGTTGCTGTAACGGTGATGGGCATCGCGCTGGCAAATATGGGCGTAACCAGCATCCGATCGATCCACCCGTTCAAGGAGAATATCGCTGTCCTGCTGGTCTCCGGCATTTTCATTCTGCTGGCTTCGAGCCTGCAGGTGTCAGACTTGCAGTACCTAAACTGGCGATTCCTTGGATTCCTGTTGGCCCTGCTTTTTCTGGTTCGCCCTCTTACCGTCCTCATCAGTCTGGCCTTCACCGACGTCCCGTGGAATGAGCGCCTCTTCATCGCCTGGATCGCGCCCCGCGGTATCGTGCTGGTCGCGATTTCGGGGCTGTTTGCCCTGCGTTTGACTGATCTTGGCTATAGCGACGGAAACGTCCTTATCGGATTGAGCTTTGCGGTGGTGGTGACCACAATCATCGCGCATGGATTCTCCGTCGACCTTGTGGCCAAATGGCTAAAGGTAAAAGGCACGTCGCGACCTGGCCTACTGATAGTGGGATCTACCCCCTGGACGATCGCGCTTGCTCGAGAGCTTAAGACTCTGGGTACGCCGATCATGATTGTTGATCCAAGCTGGCAACGGCTCGGAGCGGCACGCCGTGAAGGCCTTCCGTTCTATCACGGAGAGATCCTCAACGAAGCCACGGAGCACAACCTCGACCTCACGCCCTATCAGGTGCTTGTCGCTGCGACCGACAACGAAGCCTACAACGCTTTGGTGTGTAACGAGTTCGCTCATGAGATCGGTCGAGATAGCGTTTATCAGCTCGGCGAAAGCGCAGATGAGGATGATAAGCACGCATTGCCGGAGAGTATTCGGGGCCGAGCGCTGTTCGAAAGCGGCTTTGGCGTGACCGATGTGAATGATCGCCAGCAACAAGGGTGGGTGTTCCGTAAGACGAAGCTATCGAATGAATTCGATTTTGAGGATGCGCAGGAAAAGCTTCCCGACAGTGCGAATATGCTGCTGTTGATGCGCCAGAGCGGGACTTTGCGCTTTTTCACGCACGCCGCCGTTCCGGAGCCTCGGGCCGGCGACACAATCATTTCGTTTTCTCCGCCGCAGCTGAAGACACCTGAAGAGATGGCAGCAAAGCGCGCAGCCAAGGAAGCGGGCAAAAGTGGTTCTTCGGGCGCGACAGCGAAGCCGCAAGCGACGTAAGGCGAGCGAAGAAGAATAGGGATATGATGAC
>JBCBHD010000264.1:0-4430 GCA_038526115.1 Pseudomonadota bacterium
AGTCCAGAACGAGACTCATCAAACCCAGGACCGCATCCGCTTTGCCGCGGTGCCCCGGATCGGCGAAGGCATCCGCCTGCGCGAGCCTGATGGCATCTGGGCCAGCTATGATGTGATCGACGTATGGTATCAGAAAGCCGAGTATGGCGACATCTGGATGCCATATGTCCATGTGCGGCTGACGCCGGGCGAGGGTGGCGGCGAGCCTGTGCCGGATCACTTCGAACAACCATTCGATCAGGGCCTCACCAATCTGGCAGGGGAGCTTGAGCCATTCAAAATCTGATCAAGCGCAACACCGGCCCGCATCGTCGCAAGCCGGATCCCGAAACCAGGGAACAGACCCGTTCAGAGACGCCTGCTTCGGCCGACCACGGCGTAGCCGATGCTTGGGACGCCAGCCCTGCCGACGTGGCGAGCAAAGATGTGTCGGACACTGATGCGATCGTGCGAGCGGCCAAAGCATTGCGTGACGGCGCACCGACGCAAGCGGTCAGGCCAGCGGCTACCAAGACCTGTCTCATCGTCGACGACAGCCGGGTGATCCGAAAGGTCTCCTCAAAAATCGTCAAAAGCCTCGGCTACGCGCCGATTGAAGCGCAAGACGGTATGGAAGCTCTGGCGCGCTGCAAGCAGTCGATGCCCAATCTGGTGCTGACCGACTGGAACATGCCGGAGATGGACGGGATTGAGTTCGTCAAACAACTCCGCGCCATTCCCACTCCCAAAGCCCCGACCGTGGTGTTCTGCACCTCGAACAGCGAAGCGTCCGACATACATGAAGGCATCGGCGCCGGGGCGGATGACTACATCGTGAAACCGTTCGATGAAGCGGCGTTGCGGGCGAAACTGGAGAAGCTGGCGCGGGGCTAGCCTCGCCAAAACCTCGGAGCCGGTCTAGAGCTGCGCGCATGGGCAAAGATAAATTCGAACGTCACAAACAACCGTGGAACGCCGAAGAGGCAGGTCGATTGAAGCTGCTCGCGTCCAAGGGGCAGGGTCTCAAACAAATCGCCAAGGCGCTGAACCGCAGCGAGGAATCGACCAAGAGCTTCGCCAAGCAACAGAAGATCAAGATCGCGAAGAAGCGGTAGGGCAGCCGGTTTCAAAGGCCGGTCGGGTGTTCGCGATGTTAATGCCGCTTTCAGGTGCATGATCATCGTTGGGCTCCACCCGCCCCGGTAGTCTTCAAATTTACACCGCGTTTCGCGCCTGCTACCGAACTGCATGCTCAGTTTGCTTCTTGCTTCTGCTCTGCAACTCCCGACCAGCACGGAGACAACCGCTCGCCATCTTTTGCGCGGGATGAAGTTCGAAACAGAAGAGCAAACTGCTGCGGCGCGAGCATCGCTCTGGATCAACGCGAAAGGCAAGGTCAGGGATTGCAAGCTGATCGGCTTCGTCGGTGACGAGATTATCGCCAAGCGCATGTGCGAGAAGATAATCGGTGCGCGCTTTAGCCCGGCGATAGATCGCGATGGGAATGCAGCCTACAGCATGTTCACGACAGTCCTCGGTGCTTCCGGTGGCAGTGTTCATCGCTCAGGCACTGGGATGAACTGGCTGAAAGGGAATGGGTCACTCGCTGATGTGGTAGTGAGCGTGGAGAGCATGCCGAAAGAGCTGGCATGGAACCCGCTGATCGAACTCAATGTGCTAATTGATGGGGCAGGATCCATTGTCGCTTGCGAAGCAGGCGAATACAGAAAGCCGGAATGGGTCAGGGCTGCATGCAATCAAGCCACAGCCCAAGTTTTCGAAGAAAGGGCTTCGGATCAGGGTCTTCCGATATCCTATGTCAGAAATATCGGTGTGAAGTTCGAACTGTCTCGCTAGGCGCTCAATCGCTTTGGTAAGCGGTATGACGTGGCTGGCTGAGAGATCATCACTTCACCCAATCCAGCCCCATTTCCTCGAAGACTTCCTTGTCGTCTGACCAGCCTTCGGAATGCTTCACATGCAGGAACAGGTGGACCTTCACGCCGAGGATCTCGCTCAGCTCCTTTCGCGCCGCTTCGCCGATGGCCTTGATACGCTGCCCGCCTTTGCCGAGCACGATCGGTTTCTGGCTGTCGCGTGCGACCACGATCTGCTGGTGGATTTCCAAGGAACCATCGGGCCGGGTCTTGTACTGCTCCGGGCGGACCGCGCTGTCATATGGCAGTTCTTCGTGGAGTTGCTGGTACAATTGCTCGCGGGTGATCTCCGCGGCCAGAAGCCGTTCCGAAGCGTCGGAAACCTGGTCTTCGGGATACATCCAGACGCCTTCCGGCATCATATCGGCCAGCGCTTGTTTCATCTCCGGCACGCCGTCTCCGGTCAGCGCTGAGACGAAGAAGATTTCTTCGAAATCGACCATTGCCCCAAGCTCTTGCGCAAGAGCAAGCAGCGGTTCCTTCTTGGCGCGATCGACCTTGTTGAGCACCAGTATCTTGCGCTCTGGGCGCTTTTGAAGAGCTTCCAGCAATGGCAGCAATTCGTGCCGTCGCTGTTTGATCGGATCGACAATCAGCAGCAGAGCATCGGCGCTTTCCGCGCCTTCCCAAGCGGCGCTGACCATTGCGCGATCGAGCCGCCGTTGCGGCGCGAAAATCCCCGGCGTGTCGACCAGAACCATCTGTACCGGACCGTGAAGGGCGATACCAAGCATCCGGGCGCGGGTCGTTTGCGCCTTGGCAGAGGTGATCGCGACTTTCTGACCCACAAGCTGGTTGACCAGTGTCGACTTGCCAGCATTCGGCGCACCGATCACAGCAACCATTCCGCAGCGTGTTGGAGCTTCGCTGTCGCTCATCCGAAGTGTTCCAGAAACGTCTCGGCAGCCAGCCGTTCGGCTTCGCTTTTGCTGTTGGCGATGGCCTCTGCCGCGCCGACATTGTGGATCGCAACCCGCACTTTGAAACGCGTGTCGTGATCTGGTCCGCTGCGTTCGACAACCTCGTAAACCGGCATGGCGCGGCGGTTCCCGGCGCACCATTCCTGCAATGCGCTTTTGGGATGCTTGGCTTTTCCGACATCGCCGGAAAGCTCAGTTGCCCAAAGCCGGTAAACAACCTCTCGCGTGGTTTCGAAACCGTGTTCGACGAAGCTGGCACCGATGAGTGCTTCCATCACGTCGCCCAAGATATTGTCGCTGTTCGCGCCGCCATCCTCACGGGCCTGTTTGCCTAGCCGTATGTGATTGGGAAGCTCGATTTCGCGTGCGATGAGCGCGCAGGTTGCTCCGCTCACCAGCGCATTCAAGCGCTGCGAGAGCTTGCCTTCCGGCGCGTTGCCCGCCTTGTACAGCCAGCTTGCGACAGAGAGCCCCAGCACCCGGTCGCCCAAGAATTCAAGCCGCTGATAATCGCTGTTGCCGTTGCCGCCATTGCCATGATGAAAGCTGCCATGCGTCAATGCTTCGAGCCATGGGCCTTCGTTCTTGATCTTGAAGCCCAGCTTCGTAAGCCATTCAGCGGTGG
Organism: Pseudomonadota bacterium; assembly: GCA_038526115.1. GTDB lineage: Bacteria > Pseudomonadota > Alphaproteobacteria > Sphingomonadales > Sphingomonadaceae > Erythrobacter. Next base: position 3,462 of record JBCBHD010000264.1, read on the forward strand.
CTGGTTCGAGCCCGCTCACAGTGTTTCTCCGATCCGGTTCCAGCGTGCTGCCGTGAACCATGTCCATGGCTTTATCCATTCAGCACTGCCATCGGTAGACCACATCACAATGCTGGCTTTGCCCACAAGCAGTTCTTGCGGGACCATCCCGACCCCGCCGCCTGCTATGGCGCGAAACCGGCTGTCTTGCGAATTGTCGCGATTGTCACCCATCACGAACATGCGTCCTTCGGGAACGGTGACTTCGGAAAAACTATCGGCTTGTGTCAGGCCAAAATCGAGCACGTTGTAACTGCGTCCTTCAGGTAGGGTTTCACGGAATTGACGGTAACGGCAGACCGGCACTCCCTGCGCATTGTCGATTGAATCAGCGCCCCATGCGCAAGGAGTGTTGGTGGAAACGGGAATGTCGAATTCGGCAATCGGTTCTCGCGAGATTAGTTCGCCATTCAGCACGATTTGCCCGCCGACAACACCAATCGTATCGCCGGGCAAGGCTATGGCCCGCTTGATGTAATCCTTTTGATCGATGGGATGCTTGAAGATGACCAAGTCGCCGCGGTCGGGTTGGCTGGCAAGAATGCGGCCGGGGATCAGCGGTGCACTGCCGGGCAGTGAATATTTCGAAAAACCATACGACCATTTCGATGCAAGCAGATAGTCCCCATTCCAAAGGCGGGGGAGCATGCTTTCGGACGGAATCGAAAAGGGCGAGAAAATAAAGCTGCGGAAGATCAGCACGGCCAGTAGCAGCTTAACGAGAAACAGGCCAAAGCTGGCTAAGCTTTCCTGCTTTTCGGCGCTATCGGATTCCTCGCTGCTTGGCGTCTCCATCGCGTCAGATTTCGTCGTTACATTCATTTGAGGCTTCCTTAGTCTCGCAATCCGCACCACGCAAAGGGGGTTTGACCATGACCGACACGATTTCCGCAGCCTGGGACCGTCTTTCCAATCTTTCTCACACGCCAC
>JBCBHD010000265.1:0-4407 GCA_038526115.1 Pseudomonadota bacterium
GCATTTTGGTCGGGCAAAGGCTGCTCTGATGCGGTCATTGCCCAGAAGCTTACCGCTCCAAGCAAGCCAACCAGCGCAACGCCCGCTGCCAAACCAAGCCCTTCGGTCTTGGATTTGCGATCTGCGACAGGCGAGAAGCCGCTACGACTAGCCAAGTCGATAACGTCGGAAGATTCCTCTTCGCGCGGGTCAAAATCGCCCGTTTGGCTAGCATCGCCCTTTTTGGACGGAAGTCGCATGGCAAGACGCATTACCTCATCTCCCGGTTAGATATGATCATGAGCCTCTAACCCTCGTATCAGCGGCGCCTGCATTGCGGAGCGGCGCCGGATTGGTATTGGTCAATGTCGCGCTTTCCCGACCTGATCGAAGAATGATCCGCGATGGAACCGTATCGAGCACAACTGTGTCGCCGCGCGGGGTGAAGTTCACAGGCCCCTCATCGCCATCAGCATTGGTGATCAGTATCGCAGGGATCGGTGTACCCGAAGGCCAAGTCAGAAAAACCGCTTGGCCATTGTCATAAACCCGCGCTGGCAGCAGGTCGCGGTCACCGTCCGTCTCCCAAGCGAAGTTGAGCAGAGCGGGATCAGACACCGCATAGGGATCACTCGCAGCCGCTAGCTCAACCGCATTGGGAGCGCCCAGCGCCTCTTGCTCCGCTGCCTCAGCCGCAGCGATGGCAGCAGCCTCTTGGGCGGCTTCGAGTTCTGGATAGCGGAATTGAAGCACATAAAGCGGAGCGTTGCGCGGAGAGGCTATAAGATCGAAGAGATAAGTCCGCTGACTTGTAACCACCGTCATATTGGTGCGCGCATTAGTCTCCAGCGTCTTTACGAATAGAATGTATTGCGCCTGATTTGGTTGAACTTGCCAAGCGGCGCTGTCGCCCACCGCAACGTTTTGAATGGATTCATCGGGGCCAAACTTGATCGTAGTCTGCACGCGGGTTTTGCCCCGTACAGTGAAGACCTCAGTTTCATCAAACGTTAGCGTCACCAACCTAGGATCATTTGCGCGCAGCGGCTCGTCATCTTGCGCCGTCACAGGCGTCGCTGCTGCGAGGAAAAGACCCAGCATTGAAAGCCAAATGTACTTGGCACGGATCATGAACGTGTCTCCGACTTTTGCGCAGCGCCTGGCGCGCCAGCAGAACGGAACCGATTGCCGATCCCGCGAGTGCGTGAAGTTGTAGAGTTAGCGGCGCTTGGCTGACCGCCACCTGAAGAAGTTGCAAAGACCTTTGTTTCGCGGACAGTCGTAGTACCGGACGCGTTGCCAGTGTCATTCGCAGCATAGGCCGCCGGAGCAGTGACATTGATCCCTCGTCGCGCGCTTGCAGAGGTAGTCGCTGGAGCGACCTGCCGTGCGCGGTCAATCGCCACACCTACGGGAGCCATGCTCGTTGCGGCTTGCGAACTCTCTTTGCTGCGTGTTTCCGCAAGGTCAGGTGTAGCCAAGCCGAAGACCTGCCAGCCCCCGACCATCTTTGCTGAGACAAACAAGACCATAAGCATCAGCATGCAATGCACGAAGCCAACGAGGAAGAAACCCATCGCAGCCTGCTGATCAATCTGTCCCGGTAGAGCCACCAGTGCGGCAAGAATGGGGACGGCCATCTCCAGCATGATCGAACCGCCGACAACTGCGAAGAGCGGCGCGAGAGCGAGCATGACCAAGCCCTTTAGCCAGCCAACAAACAGCCCACGTGTACCATTGAAAAGGCCAAGCACCACGAAGATTGGACCAACAGCCAGCAGCAAGGCTAATCCGATACGCGCAGTCACCAGAAGTCCAACCGTCCCAATCAATAGCAGCATCGCCCCTGCCCACATCATCCCAGGCGGAGAGAAGAGGCTGATATCTTCGATACCTGTGCTGGCCTCTTGTACAGCAAGGAAAACAACATCGAGCTTGGTCGCAAAAGTTGCTGTCGCTGAACCGGCACTGTCAGTGAGAACGCCCGCCAGATAGTTGGGGCCGCCAACCACCAGATTGTAAAACACGGTCTGGAAAGCGGCAAAGCTGGTTGCGAAGGTCAGGACCAGCCCAATCGTCATCATTTTGGGAATGACCGCTCTTACAGAGAGGTTTGACCGGCCCAAAAGCAGGCTGAAGCCGAAAAATGCCACGTACAAAGTGAGCATGATCGTCAGCACCATGCCCAGCTGGCCATCTGACCCAAACAAGCGGCTAAATGCCTGCTCGCTAACCTCGCTAGCAATGCAATCAACTGCAGTCAGAGCCGCAGCGACACCTGTTCCCATGTCCTGGGCAGCAAGGTCACAACTGGTCGTCATTCTGCCGCCTGCCAGATAGGCGAGCCATCTTCGTCCACTTCACTCAAACCGTCAGGCCATGCCCGATTGGTGAGCGCCGGATACCAAGCGCTTGGCTCATCGCCGACGGCCTCGCGCAGCAAATCAAGGCGGCGTACAGCCGCTTCTCGGCCTGAAAGGATCGTAAGAACTTCTGGAGCGCCAGATAGGTCCAATCGAACGACCACGCTCGCATCAGGTTGCCGGACAAGGAAGCAGCGAGAATGGGCTGGCAGAGTGCGGATCAGTGCAAGCTCGTGCTGGGTTAGACCGAAGCCATCGCAATAATCCTCTGGCCGCGCTCGGCTGTTCGGCATGAAGACCATCGTTGCGGTCTGCTCAACCAGAGCGGTTGAGATGCGGCTTTCGAGCGCGTCTTTGGCTGACTGGGTCGCGAAACCCACCAATGCATTGCGTTTCCGCAGTGTCTTCAACCAATCGCGAATACGCGCAGCGAAGACCTCATCGTCGAGCGCCTTCCACCCCTCATCAATGAGGATCATGGTCGGCTCACCATCCAACCGCTCATCAATGCGGTGGAAGAGATACATCATGGTTGGCGTGCGCAAACGTGGGTTTTCCAGCAGCTGCGTCATGTCAAAGCCGAGCACGCGTTGATCCAGATCGAGGGCATCTAGATCATTGTCGAACAGCCATGCATGCTCACCACCATCGCCTGTTGCCGAGCCAATCCATGCACTCAATCGGTCCGCTAAATCGCCCGGTTCGGGGCGGCGTGCGCCAGCCAGCAATTCCTTGAAGTGACGCAGACGGCGCAAGCTGGGAGCATTGGCATAGGTCGCATCGACGGCCGCGCTGATCGTCGCGAACTCCTCTGGTCCATCGGCTTCAAGCAAAACGCCAAGCCAATCCCGCAGGAACGCCTTATTCGATGGCGTGTCCGGCAAAGAGAGCGGGTTAAAGCCGGTCGGTTCACCTGGATTGATCCGGTCATAAGTGCCGCCAATGCCGCGAATAAACAGCTCAGCGCCGCGATCCTTGTCGAACAGGATGGTGCGCGGCTTGAACTTCTGCGCTTGAGCCGCAAGGAAGTTCATTACTACCGTTTTACCAGAGCCACTGGGCCCGATGACTGAGAAGTTCCCGAGATCGCCATGGTGGAAATTGAAGAAGAACGGCGTGGCGCTGGTCGTCTCCAGCAAAGTCACCGCATCGCCCCAGTGATTGTTTGAAGCCTGCCCTAATGCAAAGCCGTGGAAGCTGCCAAAGCTCGCCATATTGGCCGATGAAATCATCGCGCGGCGCACCACATAATCTTCATTTCCTGGGAATTGCGCCCAGAAGGATGGCTCTAAGTTTGTGTCTTCACGCACCGCAATTGCGCCCGTATCAGCCAAGGCGGCGGAACACGCGGCGGTCGCGTCATCTAGACGATCAAGAGCGCGTTCGCGAACAAGGACCGTCAAATGATGGTCGCCAAAACCGACGCTTCCATTGCCCAAAGCATCACGCGCGGCCATCATATCGGCACGTTCAGTCGCTGCCTCTTCATCAACCGAACGCGAACGACGTAGTGCCAGATCAATGCGTTCACGAGAGGTGGTTCGCTCATTGGGCGCATAGCTCTCTGTGACGATCATCTCGTATGGGAGCCTCAACAATCCATCGAGCAATCCCGGCGACGTTGCCTCAGGATAGTCTTTTAGGCCGAGAATAGCGGAGAAATCGGGATCGCCGCTGCCGCGCAGTTCCATCGCATCAAGGCCAAAGCTTGCTCGGCGATAAGGAAGCATGTGCCCGACATCTGTATCGTCTGCAGGGCGACGAACGGGACGCATTTCGCCATTGAAGAGAGCTGAGAGTAGCTCAAGCATCTCTGAATTGGTGCCCTTGCCATCAGGCGTCGCATAGTCGCCCAAGACCGCGGCACCATAAGCTGACAGTGATGCGGTGAGCCCGGTCACAGCAGCTTTAAGGCTGCGAATATCTTTGGGATCGGCTTCCAGCTCACTAGCGGCCGTTCGAGAGAAGAACTTGCTGATACGCTCCGGCAGACCCGTTTTCCCGCGAGCCGGACGGCGGATAAGCGTTACAAACTGATCATTGATGAACAGCGAGCCGCCAGCCA
>JBCBHD010000266.1:0-4406 GCA_038526115.1 Pseudomonadota bacterium
TTCAACGGGGACACCGTATTCGGTGTCCCCGTTGAATTTTCAGCGCGAAGAAAAGCGAAAGCGAGTGCAACTATGAAACTTACAGACATCCGTGACAATGCCGGCGCCCGCAAGGGCCGCATGCGCGTGGGCCGTGGTATTGGTTCCGGCAAGGGCAAGACCGCTGCACGCGGTCAAAAAGGTCAGAAGAGCCGCTCAGGCGTAGCCATCAATGGCTTTGCCGGTGGTCAGATGCCACTTCACATGCGTCTGCCAAAGCGTGGTTTCAACAACCCGTTCGGCAAGGACTACGCTGAAGTGAACATTGGCATGGTTCAGAAATGGATCGACGCCAAGAAACTCGACGGCAAGAAGGACATCACCGAAGAAGCACTGCGTGCCTGCGGCCTCGTTCGTGGCGGCAAGGATGGTGTCCGTCTGCTCGGCAAGGGTGAGATCAAGGCCAAGGCCAAGTTCGTCGTTACCGGCGCAACCAAGGGCGCGATTGCTGCGGTTGAAAAGGCCGGTGGCAGTGTTGAAGTGGCTGCTCCTGCCAAGGCAGAGGCGAAAGCCGACTGATTCAATTCCGTCATCCCGGTTAATCCCGGTAACGCTTTCAAACAGGCATCTGGCTTGTGGAAAGAGATCGCTGATTGAGGCCGGGATGACGAATTTCGTGGGGTAGGGTTCGACATTCCCGAATACGCTCCCTACTTATCGTCTCTGAGTTCGGTACACCGGACAAACGACTAGGATTGACGATACGACATGGCATCACGCGCCGATAACATCGCCAGCAACATGAACCTTGGCAATTTTGCCAAGGCCACAGAGCTGCGCCAGCGCATCTGGTTCACAATCGGTGCGCTGATTGTGTTCCGTTTTCTCAGCTTTATTCCGCTGCCTGGTGTAAACCCGGCGGCATTGCAGAACCTGGCTGATCTGGGGCGGGGCGGTATTCTCGACCTGTTCAACACGTTCTCTGGCGGAAGTCTTGAGCGTATGAGCCTGATCGCTCTCGGTGTGATGCCCTACATTACTGCGTCGATCGTGGTGCAGATGGCGGCAGCGCTCCACCCGACGCTCGCCGCGCTCAAGAAAGAAGGCGCTACCGGGCGTCAGAAGCTGAACCAGTATACCCGTTACGGCACGGTCTTCCTGTGCGCGATCCAGGGCTATTTCCTGGCTTCGGGGCTTGAAAGTTTCGCCAGCCAGAGCGGTATTCAGGCGGTGGTGGATCCCGGCTACATGTTCCGTATCGGAGCAGTAATCAGCTTGGTCGGCGGTACGATGTTCCTGCTGTGGCTGGGTGAGCAGATCACCTCGCGCGGGATCGGTAACGGTGTTTCGCTGATCATCATGGCTGGTATCGTTGCGCAGTTCCCGACGTTTGCGACCAACCTGTTCGAAGGCGGTCGGACCGGTTCGATTGCGCCCAGCATCATCATCTTTTTCGTGTTCATGGTCATTGGCCTGATCCTGCTGATTTCGTTTGTGGAACGTGCTCAGCGGCGGCTTCTGATCCAGTACCCCAAGCGGGCGACGCAGCAGGGCATGATGCAGGCGGATCGATCGCACCTGCCTTTGAAGCTCAACACCGCAGGCGTTATTCCGCCGATCTTCGCTAGCTCGCTGTTGCTACTGCCGCTGACGATTTCGCAGTTCGCCGGTAACTCGGTCGATACCGAAAGCACATTTGGCAGCGTGATCGTGACGCTGAACCAATATCTCGCTCACGGACAACCAATCTACATGTTGCTCTATGGGCTTGGGATCATCTTCTTCTGTTTCTTCTACACCGCTGTGGTGTTCAATCCGGAAGAGACGGCCGACAACCTTAAGAAGAATGGCGGCTTCATTCCGGGTATCCGCCCTGGCAAGCGGACTGCTGAATATCTGGAATACGTGCTGTCGCGCATCACCGTTGTCGGCGCGATCTACCTGACATTCGTTTGCGTGGTTCCGGAGTACATGATCGCTCAGACCGGTATCCCGCTGTTCCTTGGCGGAACCAGCTTGTTGATTGTCGTGAACGTGACAGTCGATACGCTGAGCCAGGTGCAGTCGCATCTTCTGGCGCACCAGTATGGTGATCTCATCAAGAAGGCTAAGTTGAAAGGCCGCATGCGTTAACGCACAAGGCCTTCGTTACAGACTCAAAGCGCGGCACCCAGTCGCGTGACTATGGGGGATTGCTGGTGAACATCATTCTTCTTGGCCCGCCCGGGGCAGGCAAGGGTACGCAAAGCGCCGGTTTGGTCGAGCGCCATGGCATGAAGCAGCTTTCCACCGGCGATATGCTGCGCGCTGCGGTGAAGGCAGGGACCGAAGTCGGCAAGATGGCTGACGAGATCATGAAAGCCGGCAAGCTCTTTCCAGATGAGCTGATGGCGCAGATCCTCGATGAGTACATGGCCCAGATCCCGGCTGAGACAGGTATCATCTTTGATGGCTATCCACGCACCGAACCACAGGCGGAACTGTTGGACGGTTTGCTAGAAAAGCACGGACGCTCACTCAACCACGTGATTGAATTGGCTGTTGATGAAGACGCTCTGGTGGAACGGATCACCGGGCGGTTTTCCTGTGCCAATTGTGGTGCATTGTACCACGATACGGCAAACCCCACTTCGAAAGAGGGTGTTTGCGACGCGTGTGGACACACTGAGTTCAAGCGTCGGCCAGATGACAACGAAGAGACTGTGCGCAAGCGGATGGGCGTTTATCGTTCAGAAACGGCTCCGATCCTTCCGGGTTATGAAGCGCGCGGCATTGTCAGCCGCGTTGATGGCATGGCTGGGATCGACGAAGTCGCGGTCGCAATCGACGCAATCCTGAGCTGATCCGGCTTAAAGGGCTTTCGCCTTAGTTCTGCTTACCGTATCCGAACCGGAACGGGAGAAACGGAACGTGCCGAAAATCGTCACTCACATCGCCGCAATAGCCTTGGCCCTGACTGCTGCGCCCATTGCAGCGGAGGTCACGGACTCAACTGATCTGGGCTTTGTCACCCGCGACGAAGCCGTAGTCGAAACCAATCTCAAAGAGACTTGGCTTGCGCTGATCAGCCCGGCGCGATGGTGGAATTCTAGCCACACATGGTCGGGTGACGCGGCGAACCTCACCTTGCGTCCACAGGCTGGTGGATGTTTTTGCGAGCGGATTCCTGAAGACCCCGATCCCAACGTGATTTCACTCGAAGGGAGTGTTGAGCACATGCGTGTGATCCAGGCCTTTCCAGAGAAGGCGCTCAGGATGCAAGGCGGGCTCGGGCCGTTGCAAAGTGAACCGGTGACAGGGGTGCTGACGATCGTGCTGTCCGAAGTGGACGAGGGAACACGTATCGTTTGGGAATACAATGTCGGCGGCTCGATGCGCTACAAAGTGCCGGAGATATCCAAAGCCGTGGATGGCGTGATGAGCCAGCAGCTCAACGGGCTGGCAAAGATGCTTGGCCGTGTTGATGTCGCCACAGCTGACGATCCCGAACCTAAGGCGGATGAAATGGTCGCTGATGCCGATGATGGCGAAGCCCCAGCCAAGGTCAAAGCCAAAGCTTCGGGATCTAGTGTTGATGAGGCATTCGGAGATTTGTCTGACGACTAGCAGGCTAACGTAGCTGAGCTTGCAATCTCAGCGAGAATCGCGGCGAGCCTGAGCTGCCAGAGCCAAGCATAAAGCCTGCAGGGCGAACCTGAATGAAGCGAACCGCCGGATCTGTCCCATCCCCGCTATCGACAGGCACGTAGGAGAAATCCACGCCGTCGATGGAAAACGCGATGCAATCGTTCGGATCAGAAAGGGATGTGAACTCACATGTGAGGCCAGTTACCGGATCGCCGTCAACAAATGAGACTGGCCCGGTTCCGGGTCCTGCAAAGTCATCTATGACAAGATCTAATTCGTCTGGAAGCTGGTCTGTCACAACAACACTGTCATAGTTTGGCGGAGCATTGCCGATGTTGGTGACTTCAATCTCATAGGTCATCCGCTCGCCGGGAATGTCGAAATTTGTTCCGTTGCCGAGAAGATCATCAATGCTGGTTCGGATTTTGCTCACTTCGAGTTCTGCTGCGAGGTTGGCGTGAAAACTCTGCGAAAAAGCGACGATGGCCGCTCGTTCCGCGTCACCTGCTGCAATGTTTCGCTCGTTGTCCTGATCGCGGTCCTCATCGACGCGCAGGCCAATGTTTGTTCCGGTAACGCTGCAGTAGCGTAGCCATCCTCCATCATTGTTGTTGCGAGTAGTTTTCTTCGCGACGACGATTGGGTTGGCGGCTGAAAGCCCATGCGGATTGTTGAAGCAGCCATCATCCCATCCTCGGATATTGGCAGGCGATGTGCGCGTGCTCCAGTTGATTGCCGATCCGACGATATCTTCGAAACTGCCATTGGCACCGTCTGGAAATGCGATCCAACCAATCCTT
>JBCBHD010000267.1:0-4406 GCA_038526115.1 Pseudomonadota bacterium
CAATCTCTACATGGACGGCACAGTGGTCATTGGTGAAGGCGAGCGCGACGAGGCGCCGATGCTCTTCATCGGCGAAAAAGTGGGCATGGGCAAAGGCCCCAAGATCGATATCGCGCTCGACCCACTGGAAGGCACCACCATCACAGCCAAGGCGGGACCCAATGCGTTGGCGGTCTTGGCCGCTGCGGAAAAGGGATGCCTGCTCAACGCGCCGGATGTGTACATGGATAAGCTGGCTGTCGGGCCGGGTTATCCTGAAGGCATCATCGATCTGGCGAAATCGCCCAGCGAAAACGTAGAGGCCGTCGCAAAAGCAAAGGGCGTCAAACCTTCTGATATTATTGTCTGCGTTCTTGATCGACCGCGCCATTCTGATCTGATTGCTGAATTGCGCTCGCTGGGTTGCGGCGTTGTCCTGATTGGTGATGGAGACGTCGCCGGTGTGATCGCGGTCACCGATGAAGACACCAATATCGACATGTATATGGGCCAGGGCGGCGCACCCGAAGGTGTTCTCGCCGCAGCCGCTCTGCGCTGTGTCGGTGGCCAGTTCAACGGGCGGCTCGTGTTCCGCAACGATGATGAGAAAGCCCGTGCGAGGAAATGGGGTATCACCGATCTCAATCGTATCTACAAGCTGGATGATCTTGCCAAAGGCGACTGCATCTTTGCCGCGACCGGCGTGACCGAGGGCTCGCTGCTGGACGGAGTGAAGCGTCGTCGCAAACCCACAGGTGAGACAATCATGACGACGGAAAGCGTTGTCATGCGCGCCAGTTCAGGAACAGTGCGCTGGATCAAGGGTGAGCACAGGATCTAACTGCATCGCAATTGTGCGATGCGGATCATGAGCGAAACCGGCAGGGTCTATTTGTAGATGTGATCAAAGATGCGATCAGTGGTCACGTCGACAATATTGTACCAATTTTCTCCGTCCCACTGTGTGTTGTGAATGACTCGGACTTCCTTGGCGAAGTCTTTGACCGCTTTGCTCACATCATTGCCCGTCGATGAGCCTGTAATCATGGAATAGAGGTCGCCGTAGCCGCTGATCGATAGCGCTGCCAGCTCAACGGTAGCAGGGACAACGCTCGTCACGCTTCGCAGAATGGCGGCGCTCCCGAGCATGATCGACCGACCGACCCGCTCCGATTGCCGCAGGTCAGAGTTCCACACCTGCTTTATGCGCTCGGACTCTTTGGTCAATTCAACGACGATAGCCAGGACCGCAAGCTTATCGAGATACTTGCCCGCTTTGTTCGAGATTTTGTAAACCGTGCGCGCGTTCTTGTTTATGACCATGCCGCGAAGGTTGTTACTCTTGTTGAGCGTCGGCTCCATCTTGAGCCAGTTGTATTTTCGAAACGCATGTGACGCTGCGATTGGTTTAAGAACAAGACTGTTCGCGTCACTCACTTTGCCTACGGTATCAACCACCTCAAAAAACAGCGGCTCACTTTCACTCTGATTTGCCATTCCCCAATTGCCCCCAATTGCAAGTCTGGTTCAGCGCATACACCGAATTTGATTGGCTGTTCAAACAAGGGTGCGTTGGTGCTTCAGCGACCCTTGCTGGCACGAAGTGAACAGATGGCGTCGTGCAGCCCCAACCCGTCGACAACCGTGTTCCACTCTGTTGCGTTTCCATGACTCTCGGCTAGGCGTGGCATCGAAACGACACGCGGGGATTCGCAATCATGAAAATCATGTCGGGCAACTCGAACCTGCCGCTTGCAAGAGCAATCGCGGCCTATCTCGAAATTCCGTTGACCGATGCCAGTGTCCGGCGGTTCGCTGATGAAGAAGTGTTTGTCGAAATCCATGAGAATGTCCGCGGAGAGGATGTATTCCTGGTCCAGCCGACGGGTTACCCGGCGAACGACAATCTGATGGAATTGCTGATTTGCATCGATGCGCTCCGCCGCGCTTCGGCCAAGCGGATCACGGCAGTTGTACCCTATTTCGGCTATGCGCGGCAGGATCGGAAGCCTGGCCCTCGCACACCTATATCGGCCAAGCTTGTGGCCAATCTCATCACCGAAGCAGGCGCAGACAGGGTGCTTGCTGTGGATCTGCACGCCGGGCAGATTCAGGGCTTCTTCGATATCCCAACCGATAACCTCTACGCCGCACCTGTCATGGCGGCTGATATTCAGGCCCGCTACGGCGATCAGGATTTGATGGTTGTGTCGCCCGACGTCGGCGGTGTGGTTCGTGCGCGTGCCTTGGCCAAGCGTCTCGACAACGCTCCGCTGGCCATCGTCGACAAGCGCCGTGATCGCCCTGGCGAGAGCGAAGTCATGAATATTATTGGGGACGTCTCCGGCCGCCACTGTGTGATGATCGATGATATCGTCGATTCGGGCGGAACGCTGTGCAATGCGGCCGATGCCCTGCTCGAAGGCGGGGCAAAATCCGTCGCGGCCTATATCACCCACGGTGTGCTGTCGGGCGGCGCGGTGGCGCGGATCGACGGTTCAAGGCTTCAAGAGCTGGTGATCTCCGATTCCATTCGCCCGACCGAAGCGGCGGAGAAGTCGGAACGCATCCGTATCCTCACCATGGCACCGCTAGTGGGTGAGGCCATCCGCCGGATTGCCGATGAAAGCTCTGTCTCCAGCCTTTTCGACTAGGATGGTGAAGGTCGCGCCGCGATCGCAAGCGCTCGCGGATGCGGGTTCGGAAGTCGAATGAAGTTCGACAAAGGCGAAGTTCGCGAAATCCTTGTCGGGGCGGCGCGTGCGGGCAACGCTCTCACCTATTCGCAAATGCTTGGCTTGCTCGGCCATCACTTTACCCGCCCCTTGATGCGGCAACTGTGCAAGGTGCTCGACGCGATTGACGAAGATGGGCGAGCCGCAGGTGAACCAGGCCTAGCCGTTCTGGTGGTCCGCCAGTCTGACGGTTTGCCAGGGCAAGGCTGGTTCGTATCGCGATCCCATTTCGAAGAGGAGTTTCCTCTCGATTGGGAGGGTGCTGAGGCCAAGGCGTATATCAAGGCACGCCAGCAAGACGCGTTTGCGTACTGGACCTAGCCGCTGTCTTCCGGATGCCAAGGTCGCTTGTCACCCGGCCGCAATTTGTCCAGTTCTTCCAGTCGCCGAGCGGCGCGTGTTTCCAGATTGATGGTCAGCAGCAGTTTCGGTGACGCTCGAAAGCGTTGCGGTGTGACACCAAAGAACGCCTGAAATTCTCTGATTGCGTGCGACTGATCAAAATAGCGCAGCAGGAATTCCTGCTCTTCAGTCTGGTCAGCAAGCCCAAGGAGCTGGGACGCCAGATCCAGTGCCCGGGCGCGGCGCAACACTGTGCGCGGCGTGAGGCCAAAATCGCGTCTCACGGTCCGTTCGAGTGTTCGCAGGCTTACTCCATGGGCCTCGGCGAATTCTCCAGGCGCTATGTTGGGATCGGCGAAACTGGCATACTCGAACGCAGAGCTCAGCGGTTCGGGATGAGGTGGTTGGACGCGCTCTATAAAGGCTCTGACGCGTCCTTCGAGCAAAGCTGCCCATTCCTCGGCGCTCGCATCTTTGGAATAGAAAGCGGTACCCCCTTCGTCCAGCAACCCAAGCGGGTCACTTGGCTCAATCCGATCGACCAGCTGCGGCATGTCGCGCCTAAGCAGCTGACGCAAAGCGCCTGGCCTGAAGCCCACGCCCAATGTCGACATCGCCCCTTTGCACTGCACTTTCATATGGCGCGAATGCGGACCGATCAGCAAAGGCTCAGCGCCAAACCGACGTTGGCCATCGAGCGTTTCCGCGAACCACTCACCGCCCACCAGCAACCGCTGGAAAGCGATATCATTGCACAGTCCGCAATCGATCGAAAACTCTGGACCGGTCTCGATCTTGGCCACGACGATGCGAGCAATCCAGGGGTCAAGATCATCGGCAGGTGCGCGGTTCAGCGATAATGGCATACCGGCATTTGTCTCGCCTGAGCGCGACACGAGATCAGTGCGCGCTTCTGCGCCTGATTTCTTCAGAGCTGGCCGCTCTGCCATCGCTTTTGCCACCCCTGTTGCTTGCATGCACGACCGTGATCGCGCAATGCACCTATCTGAAGATCCGCGACATTTTGCGTGAGCGCTATCACACAATCATGCGAATTAAGAATCCATCATTTTCCGGCACTTGAACCACAGCAATAGTCGCAAATAGCGTGGATAGCAAAATCAGGAGTTTGACTATGGCTGTAGCTGATTTGGGACGCGATAAAGCACTGGCTGAAAGGCTGGCCGATGCTGCAGGCGAAGCTATTCGACCGCTATTCAGAGGTGACTGGCAATCTGAAACAAAGGCCGATGATTCCGCTGTGACTGAGGCTGATCGAGCCGCAGAGGCAGCAATGCGTGCGATCATCGAAGAGGTCTATCCCGAAGATGGGATCATTGGCGAAGAATA
>JBCBHD010000268.1:0-4372 GCA_038526115.1 Pseudomonadota bacterium
AGCACACAATGGCGCACGGAAATTGAGGTCAACATCGCCCTGAGGGGTCGGACGGAACGCCCGAATCGCTGGAGGGGGCAATGTGACATCGAATTGTATTTCGTTGGAAACCGTTTGGCGCTGACGCCCCTCAATAAGCCAGCTGGCTTCCGCCGTATTTGTAATGGTGCCGATAACCTCGGCATCATCAGTGTTGTCCTGCGCGAGCGCCATTTCTTCAGGCAAGCCGAATGGCAGCAGGACTATACTGAGTCCCGCTGCCAAACGCTTAAGAGAAGAGCACACACGCATCGGTCTATCGTCTCAAGGTCAATCGATCTTAGTTGATCGTGACTTCGAAATAGACCGAGCTGGTGGTTGCAGCTGGAACGTCTGCAAGCGTGCCATTGATGACACCTGCACCGTTCGCGCCGCCAGCTGTGAAGGTGGCGTCGTTGCCCTCTTCATCAACACCGCCGCTACAGCTTGCAACCGGGGTTGCGCCCGAGTTGTCGACTGTTGCTGTGCCAAGGAAGATGCCTGAGCCAGGTGTGAAAGTCACATCGCCTGGAAGGTCATCGCTTACAGCAACGTCAGTTGCGGTAGCTGCACCGGCTCCGTTGGTCACTGCGATACAATATTCGATCACAGCACCTGGGATGGCTTTCGGGTTGTTCGTGCCGTTCACCGGATCGCTGACGATACGGCTAGACTTCACGACAGATACAACTGCGCCAGCAACCGAGAATGAACCGGTGTCAGAATGCGCACCGTCGTTGGCAGCTTCTTCAGAAGAACCAGATCCGTCGGCAAGAACTGTGTCTTCGCCAGCAGTGTTAGCATCGCCATTGTTCGCAGTGATTTCTGCACCAAGACCAGCAGCGCCAGCTTCGTGTGCGTCAGCAACCAGAACGATGTCGAAGGTGTCGCCGTTCACTGCATCGGTGGTGATGTCAGCTACTACGATAACTTCGATAGTTTCAGTGCCCAAACCGTCGTCGGCAGCCACTTCGTCGAGGAAAGTGATCGCGCCAGCGTCGATTTCAGACTGCTGAAGAATGCCGTCGCCATTGGTATCGCGATAAATCGTGATGTTCTCAATATTGGCAGCGGTTCCGCCAGTCAGAACGGTTGAGAGGTCAAGATCGACCACATCGTTCGACAGGTTGGTAACGTCAAACGCCAGAACGGCCTGAACTTCACCAGGTGCAACCGTTACAGGAGTTGCGCTGGTCAGGTTCACGTTCACGTCGATCACGCGGTCAACGGTGAAGGTGTCTGAGTCTGTTGCAGTTTGTGTTGTATTCGGGTCGTTGCCGACCTGATAGGAGACGGTCACACTGTTCGTGATCGTGTCGCCTGCAGTTGTTCCGACTGCGAGAGCCGGAGTGCTGGTCATTGCAACAAGCGCGACCGCGCTTACTGCACCCAGCAATCTCTTTGATTGTCTCATTGCAAGTGGTCCTTTGCGAGTGTGTGCCCTGCGCTTTCAACTACCGCCCACAAGGCTTGACGGTTAACCCTCCCTCGCCCGTTTCTGAGCGAGGGAGGGAAACTGGTTTGTCGCTTAAATTCAGCGAATTATGGCTGGATATTCGAGACGGCCGCTTTCGCCCGGAGCGATCTCTGCGAGCGTCCAGCGAACGTGGGTCACGTCTTCGTGCTGCGCGCTGCGCGAGCTGCCATCTTCAAGAGTGACGCTGAGCGAGGCGAGAGTGCCCCAGCTTGTGCCGCCATCGACAGAAACTTCGAGATCAGCATCCGCATCCGAGGCAAGCTTGACCGGCTTTGGCAGCGGGTTCGTCACAACGAAGTTCTTGACCGGCTCTGCGCCCGTGTTCGAATAGTCGGTGCCAAACACCAGACGATCACCCGGGACGATTGTATTGGGCTCAACCAATTCAGTGGTTTTGTTACCCGCCTCATCGGTCGAGGTCACAACCGCTTTCACATCGCCTGAGAGCGATACCGGGCTGGCCTCTTGGGCGAGCGCTGGGACTGCGAACAATGCGGAAGCTGCGAGAGCTGCTGATACAAAAGCTGTTTTGAGAGTGTTCATTGTGTCTGACCCTTTGTGCTTTGTGTTCTGGTTCAGTCGATCGTGACGTCGAAGGTGACTTCGAACGTGTCGCCGCCGTTGACGGTGCCGATGTCGACTGAGATGCCTGCAATGTCGGAGCCCTCGCCTGCGTCATCGCCCGATTGATCGGTGAGCGATCCGCCATCCAATGCGAGGCTGCCGGCTACGTAAGTGGTGTCGTCTGGAATGCTGTCGGTGATGACCAGGCTATCAAGCGAGCCATTGCCAACCACGACTGCGGTAAGAGTAAAGGTTGCGACTGAACCTGGGACCGCGCTGCTGCCGCCGAATGGATCGACAAGGCTCACGGCTTTGGTAAGATCGACTGTGGTAAGGCCTACGACGATCGATCCCGTGGCTGCATCGTCAGCGCCCGTTGCACCGACAATCGCATCGCCGCCTGCAACGCCTGCACCTGCAAAGCTGGTGCCCGGTGCGCCTGTGCCTGTGACAGCTTCGGCAATGAGTTCAACATCGCTGCTGTCGCCATCGTTCACGCCGCCTGGGACTTCAACGATGACAAAGACCGTTACCGCCTCATCAGGCGCAAGCTCTGGAGTTGTTTCAGGCCCTGTCAGAATTTCATCGACGCCCGCGTCATAAACGCCGTTGCCATTGGTATCGATTGCGATTGAGGTAACGCTTGTGTCGAAATCATTGCCAGCCACTGCTGGGTTTGCGGTGAGAGTGAATTCTTCAGGACCATTGCCTTGGTTGGTCACTTCGAATGTGAGCACGTCTTGGCCGGGCTCTGATGGGATTGGACCACCGTCTTGCGAGGTCACCGTCACGTCGAGCAATTCGTCGACGCGCACCGTCACGGTGTTTGAATCCACCGTCTTCGTGCCCTCGCCATCCTCATAGGTGGCACTGGCCGTGTTTTCGATTAACGACCCTGCGTCAACGCCCGCAGCCATAGCCGGGGCGGAAAGGGTAAACGTCGCCAAAACAGACGTGGCGAACAGCGAGCTGATGAGTTTCTGCGTATCCATACCTAGGGCATTTACGCAGGAATGGTTAGCAAGCTCTTACTGCCACTTGTAAAACGCGGTAAAACACAAGGACTTCTGCGGGTTTGGGGAATTTGGAGTTAGGGTTAATTCCGCGTTGACGCCTTAGTAGTCCAACACGTTTGGAAAATAGGTTTCTACGAGGTTTCCAGTAGAGCGAGCAAAGCGAAGCTCGCGAGCCAGTGCTCACCCATATAATCACCCGCCACATGAGGGATTGCCGCGGTCAGATGCTCCTTCGCGCGGGTCCTTAGGAGCGCGGGCGCTGCTGAACCCAAGCTGCGCTCAATACGAAGGAGGCACCAAGCGCGGCTTAGGTTCAACCCATCAAGGTGCGCGATTTTCCCATCGCTGCGGTCAGAGACAGTGACAGGAGTGCACTCTCGCTCGATCCAGCCATTCCTAAGGACGAGAGCGTCAAACCAAGGAGCGAATGTCTCTGGCGTCATGACGTCGCTCATCAGGCACGCAGCGGTGAGCACGGGTGAGAGGAACTCATCACCTCCCGGCTCCCATCCTGAATAATCGCTCCGCTCTGCGAAGTTTCGCCTGGCCCAATCATCAATCATGGCGACAAGCTCAGGATCGCGCCCCTGCGCCCATTCGCGCGCGAGCGTCAGTGCAAAGGCAGTGTTGAAATGCGTGCCGACGGTGATGGGATAAGTGAGGAGCGGCAGGAACTGCTTGAACCGCTCTGCAAAAGCGCGCGCGAGGGGTTCGAGACGCGCGCCCCACTCCTGATCCTCATGCCGCGCTGCTTCGTGATGGAGGTAGAGCAGCCATCCCCAACCATAGGGTCGCTCCCACCCCCGCGTCGTGGGGCGGTCGAGATAGGCAAGCTCTACTGCGAGCTTTTCCTGGCAAAGAGTTGTTTCAGCCAAGTGGGTTATCTGCGAGACTTCAGGTGAATTATAGTTAATGCGCCTTAA
The DNA here is from genome assembly GCA_038526115.1 of Pseudomonadota bacterium. Taxonomy (GTDB): domain Bacteria; phylum Pseudomonadota; class Alphaproteobacteria; order Sphingomonadales; family Sphingomonadaceae; genus Erythrobacter. Next base: position 3,999 of record JBCBHD010000268.1, read on the forward strand.
GCATAACAAAAGCCACCAGGAATGGACGCAGGAGTGCCAGTCATAACTCCCGAAGAACGCCGGATGCAGCTCACTCGGAGTTCTCGCATCCCCATCACTGCTCATCACATGGCCAGTGAAATTGGGATACTCCTGCCCCACATGGCCAAGCGCAATGCGCGCAAACTTGCTCGCGATTTCCGGGGTGAGGCTCAGTTCCATAGGAGGAATGCCCCCACATAGATGATCACCACATTGCACACCCACAGCGGAACGGCGGTGCCGATCTGCTGGCGGATCACCGCGTTCTGATCTTTGAGCTCAAGTAGCGCTGCGGGAACGATATTGAAGTTGGCAGCCATGGGCGTCAGCAGCGTGCCGCAGAACCCTGCGAG
>JBCBHD010000269.1:0-4353 GCA_038526115.1 Pseudomonadota bacterium
ACAGCGAAGCCGCAAGCGACGTAAGGCGAGCGAAGAAGAATAGGGATATGATGACACTTAGCCGAACCTTTGTTCCAATCACCGGAGCCGTGGCATTGGCTGCGTGCAGCCCGCAATCGAGCGAGGATCAGATGGTCGAAGAGGCAGTCGAAGCGTCCCCCAGTCCAGACGCACCCGTTTCCATTATTCGCCCTGACGTTGAGCAACCCGAACTGCCGGAACCGGCGCTGGAGCCTTTGAACGTAACGCTCGGTTTTCCCGAAGGCGGTTCCGATTTGGACGCTGATGCGATGGCAGCGCTTGAGCAGATACTGGCCTCCGAACAACTGGCCAGCGGCGCTCCCATTGTACTGCGCGCTCACAGCGATTCAGGCGGGACGGACAAATCCAACGCCGACGCATCAGAGGCTCGCGGTCTAGTGGTCGCCGAATGGTTGATCGGCAAAGGCGTCAATCAGGAACGGATTGATGTTATTGTCTTTGGCGAGCAGAATCCGGCTGAACCCAACGCTCTACCGGACGGCTCACCTAACGAAGCTGGGCGTGCGGCCAACCGCCGGGTGGAAGTCTTGATCGTGCCGCCCGTGCCCGCTGACGCCGAAAAGGCCGACGAGGAACCTGAAAGCGAAAGCTCAGCTGCAGTCAGCGACTGATTGAAGCGCTCGATCCGCCCATTCGGGGCGACAAATCAGAAGATCGGGCAAATAGGGATCCTGGCGGTTGTAAACCATCGGAGATCCGTCAATCCGCGAGCAATGCAGACCATGGGCGAGTGCGACAGCAACAGGTGCGCAGCTGTCCCATTCATATTGACCGCCGGAATGAAGATAGATTTCTGCTTCGCCGCGGACGATTGCCATCGCCTTTGCCCCTGCTGAGCCCATCGGTACGAGATCACCGTCGATCAATTTTGCGAACTCGACAGCTTCCTTGGCTGGCCGGGTTCTGCTGACAACAAGACGCGGACGCTTTGGCGCTTCGGGTAGCGGGTTTGGGGTATCTGTGCGCAGGACGATGCCTCCGTCAAGACCGGGCAAGGCGACTGCGCCAGTCGTTGCAACGCCATCTATCGCCAGCCCGACATGCACCGCCCAGTCGGATCGCTCTTCGCCATATTCGCGGGTGCCATCGACCGGGTCGACGATCCAGACACGGCTTTGCGAACACCGGGCGGTGTCATCCTTTTCCTCTTCAGACAACAACGCATCGTCAGGTCGCGCTGATCGAATGGCGTGGCAGAGAAATTCGTTGGCGGTGGCATCACCGGCTTTGCCAAGAGCTTTGCCTTCGAACACGCCGCTGTCGCGCACATCCAGCAAGATGCGCCCTGCGATTTCGGCAAGGTGCGCGGCCAGCTCAGCATCGGTCATCGCGGAACCACTCATTTCAGCGGCATAATCTGCTGGATGATGTAATCGGCGGCTTCAGCCGGGGTCATTTCGACTGTGTTGACGGTGATCTCCGCACTCTCAGGCGCTTCGTAAGGACTGTCTATCCCGGTGAAGTTCTTGAGCTCTCCGGAACGCGCTTTCTTGTACAGACCCTTCACATCACGCTGTTCCGCGACTTCCAGCGGCGTATCGACGAACACTTCGATGAACTCGCCTTCAGGCAGCATTTCTCGAACCATCCGGCGCTCGGCACGGAACGGTGAGATAAAGGCCGTCAGCACAATCAAGCCCGCGTCAGTCATCAACTTGGCGACTTCTCCGATCCGACGGATGTTTTCGATACGGTCTGTTTCGGTGAAGCCCAGATCCTTGTTCAGACCATGACGGACATTGTCGCCGTCCAACAGGAAGGTGTGGCGGTTCATCAGCGCCAGTCGTTTTTCGACTTCATTAGCGATGGTCGATTTGCCGGAGCCCGACAGGCCTGTGAACCAAAGCACACGAGGGCTCTGGTTTTTCATGCCTGAATGATCTTCTCGGGTGATCGTTGTTGGCTGCCAGTGCACATTCTGAGCGCGGCGGAGGCTGAAATGGATCATCCCGGCGGCTACAGTCGCGTTGGTGAACTTGTCGATCAGAATAAACCCGCCAAGCTGACGGCTGGTCGAATAGGGTTCAAAGGTGATCGGCCGATCGGTGCGCATTTCGGCGACGCCGATCCCGTTCAGTTCGAGTGTCTTGGCCGCGAGATGTTCGAAGCTGCCCATGCAGATCTCATATTTCGGTTCAGCAACAGTCGCGGTGACCATTTGCGAACCGAGTTTGAGCCAGTAGCCGCGTCCGGGTTTGAGCGCGGTCTCATCCATCCAAACCAGAGACGTTTCGAACTGGTCTGAGGCTTCCGGTGGATTGTCCGCAGCCGCAATCACATCACCCCGGCTGCAATCGATCTCGTCTTCTAGTGTTATCGTGACCGACTGACCTGCGACTGCTTCATCAAGATCGCCATCAAACGTTGCAATCGTCTTCACTGTGCTGGTCTTGCCGGCAGGCACAACACGAACCTTGTCGCCTGGGTTGATCGTGCCCTGGCTGATCAGGCCGGCAAAGCCACGGAAATCGAGATTGGGGCGGTTGACCCACTGAACCGGCATCCGGAACGCGCGTTCCTGTGCGGCCGTTTCTGCTAGCTCAACAGTTTCGAGATGGTGGATCAGGCTTGGTCCGTCATACCACGGCGTGTTCTGCGACGGCGCTGATACGATGTTATCGCCCTTGAAACCCGATATCGGGATCGGGGTGAAGCTTTCGATGCCTATAGTCTCAGCAAACTCGCGGTAGTTGCTGACGATGTCGTCAAATGTGGCCTGATCGTAATCGACGAGATCCATCTTGTTCACCGCCAGAACCAGATGGCGGATGCCGAGCATGTGGGTGATGAAAGAGTGGCGCTGCGTCTGTTCAAGCACACCCTTGCGCGCATCGACGAGGATAACCGCGCAATCAGCGGTCGATGCGCCGGTGACCATATTGCGCGTATACTGCACGTGTCCGGGGGTATCAGCGACGATGAACTTGCGCTTTTCTGTCGTGAAAAAGCGATAGGCCACATCAATGGTGATACCCTGTTCGCGTTCGGCTGCGAGGCCATCGACCAGCAAGGCAAAGTCAATCTCGTCGCCTTGCGTGCCGACCTTTTTGCTGTCGCTTTCCAGAGTCGCCAACTGATCTTCAAAGATCATTTTGGAATCGTAAAGCAGCCGACCAATCAGTGTGGATTTGCCATCATCCACGCTGCCGCACGTGATGAATCGCAGCAATTGCTTGTTCTGATGCTGATCAAGGTAGGCGTCGATATCTTCGGCAACGAGAGCGTCGACCTGGAAGCTGGAATCTTGAGTATCCATCAGAAATACCCCTCCTGCTTCTTGTCTTCCATCGAAGCGGATTGCCCCTTGTCGATCGCCCGGCCCTGCCGTTCAGAGCCGGTGGCAAGCAACATTTCCTGAATGATCAGGTTCATGTCAGTTGCATCGCTTTCTGTCGCGCCAGTAAGCGGGTAGCAGCCCAGCGTCCGGAAGCGCACCGAGCGTTCGACCACTTCCTCGCCTTCTTCGAACCGGAAGCGATCATCATCGACCACAAGGATCAGGCCGTCACGGGTAACCGTGGGTCGCTTTTCGGACATATAGAGCGGTACGATGTCGATCTTTTCGAGAGCGATGTACTGCCAAATGTCGAGCTCGGTCCAGTTCGAGATTGGGAAGACGCGGATGCTTTCATCCTTGTTCTTCTTGGCGTTGTAGAGGTTCCACAATTCGGGGCGCTGGTTCTTGGGATCCCAGCGATGCGACGCGGTGCGGAAACTGAACACGCGTTCCTTTGCGCGAGCTTTCTCTTCATCGCGTCGCCCGCCACCAAAGGCAGCGTCAAATCCGTGCTCGGTCAGCGCGCGTTTGAGGGGATCGGTCAGTTGCGCTTGCGAATAGAGCGCGCTGCCGGTGTCGAATGGATTGATACCTTGTTCTTCTGCATCTTCGTTTTGAGCGACGATCAGCTCGAGACCGTATTCCTTCACCGTCTTGTCGCGGTGATCGAGCAACGCCTGAAAATCCCATCCGCTGGCCACATGCAACATCGGAAAGGGCGGTGGAGAGGGATAGAATGCCTTGCGAGCCAGATGCAGCATGACGGACGAATCCTTGCCAACCGAATAGAGCATGACCGGGTTTTCAGCCTCAGCCACGACTTCGCGGAAGATATGGATGCTCTCGGCTTCAAGCCGTTCAAGATGGGTCAGCGTGCGCATGGGAAATCAGCTAGACGTGTTGCGGCGCAAAACAACCATAGAAAAGGTTGCGCATCCCCAAGTTTGAGGCCCAACGCTGCATCGATGGAGGGAAATTCCTGGAGCGGGTAGGGGGAATCGAACCCCCCTAGCCAGCTTGGAAGGCTGGAGCAT
>JBCBHD010000270.1:0-4322 GCA_038526115.1 Pseudomonadota bacterium
GGGCTGAGCTGGCGAACGATCCTGGAGAAGCGGGAGAATTTTCGGGCTGCTTTTCATGATTTCGATTTCCAAAAGGTCGCCAAACTCGGTGAAAGCGATGTCGAAAAGTTGCTACAAGATGCAGGTATCATCCGCCATCGCGGCAAAATCGAAGCGACCATCAACAATGCCCGGCGAGCGATCGAAATGATCGAGGCCGAAGGGTCGCTAGCGCGCTATTTCTGGCAGTATGAACCGATAAATCGCCTTTGGGATGGCAAGCAAATGGTCGCGACAACAGATGAATCTATCGCTATGTCGAAAGACCTGAAAAAGCGCGGATGGAAATTTGTTGGTCCAACCACTGCCTATGCATTCATGCAGGCAATGGGTCTGGTCAACGATCATTTGCCGGGTTGCGAAACTCGAGAGAAAGTCGAGCAGGCTCGCAGGATTTTCGAGATTCCCTGATCGGGTTGTGCTTCTATTTGTAGTGTTCGCGTCGATCACCGAACGCACGCACGCGCTTGCGCCATGTCCGATAGCTTGAAGGCTTGAGATTGTCGCGCATCAGCGCCTTCACTTCGGAATCGGTCAAGCCGTATTGCTGTCGGATATCTGCAAAGCTGACATGGTCGCTTAGGGCCATCTCGATGATGGCGCTGGTATCGGCTTGGGAAAGATCGGATCGCGGCATAAAGCGCACGCAGCTAGACGCTCTGCGCCTATTCGCCAAGCCTATCAGGCTGCGCGGGCTTTCGCGAGAGCGCCACCCAGTCGATCCGTGGCAACCGTATCGAAGGGTTGCGAACGCAAAGCCATGGTTGCAAGCTCCTGGATTGCGAGCGGATGCTGAAATTGCAGTCCAAAGGTTCTCCCGTTTTGCCAACGAACCTGACCCAGCCGTTGCGGCAGTCCAAGCGCTTCGAAACTGATCAAGCGGTGTTCGGGATGGTCGCCATCGCTTTCAAACTTGGCGCCTTCGCGCGAAATATCGATCAGTTTGACCCGCGTTATGGTTCGCCCATCTGTCAGGCGAGCTTCAGCTGAAATTTCGAGCCGAATGGGGCGATTTTCGAATGGGCTTTCTTCGTGAATGAACTCTTCTAGCGAAATCTCGCTGCCGAACCGATAGCCCGACTGGCGCTTGCCCGCCCAGACGCGCTCCAGCGGGTATGTCAGTCCGTTGGTAAGTTGAAGAATGATCCGCGCTTCTGTCGGCGCTTCATGCAAGAAGCTGAGGCCGATACCGATTTCGGAGAGGTCACGGATAAGGCAGACATATTCGCCGGACTGGCAAATGACTTTTGCAGTGCGCAGCATAACAGATTTGCGGGCGGCAGCGCGGTGCTCTGCACCGGCTTCGCCTTCAATTCCAGCTTCGCCCTCAATCAATGATTGTGTCTTTGCCATAGTGCACCGGAGCCCCTTAACCGCCCGAACTTTGGATAATCGAACCTAACTCGGTGTGGTTAACGAAACGATAATGCGCGTATCTCTTCCCGTTGGAATTACTGGTGGATACTGTAAGGCTCCAACCATGATTTCAGCCAATAAACTAAGTGGCCTGGCAGCGTTGGCGATCGCGTTGTCCGGCGTTGCAGTCGAAGCCCAGCAAAGCAAACGCCTGGGTCCCGAGGTGATGGAGAGGCGAGCGGTTATGCAGAGCGGTCAGCTGCTCCATGATGATCCTGCGCTTCCGGAGTATATCACGGAAGCCAAGGCTCTTGGGGTTCGTACCGATGGATTGTACTGGTCGAGAAAAGGGGCGAAACCTAATGAGGCCGTCCCGCAGAACGGGCGAGGCTCTGTAACCAATCACTACATTCGCTTTTGCGAAGATGGTTCGGTTGCCGGGGCTTCTTCACTGGGTACACCTAGCCAGGTTTGGGCATGGCTTACATGCGAGCCCGTTAGCTCAAAACACGCCCACGGCGTCTTGCGTGCGGAAGATAGTGTGTTCCGTTTCACCCTGCATAACTGGCCGGGCAACATAGACTACGAAGTCAACCTTTTTGCTGGCCGCAATGCGCCGGATGCGTCGCGCGCGCTCACGTTCTCGATTACCTCACGGGTCGAGTTCGCCAAGACATTTGGGCAAACCCAAGACCACGATTACTGGTTTTATGCTCTTCCAGAAAGCGAGTGATCCAGCTTCAGTTGATTAGTACATATGTTGGCCGCCATTGATGCTCATGGTCGAACCGGTCATGAATGCGCCGTTTTCTGACGTGAAAAATGCCACCCCGCGAGCAATCTCTTCGGCCTGACCCAGGCGCCCGACAGGAATTTTTGCGACGATCTTCTCCAAGACTGGTTCGGGTACGGCTGCGACCATATCGGTGTCGATATAGCCGGGTGCGATAGCGTTGACAGTCACTCCGACCTTCGCCCCTTCTTGGGCCAGCGCTTTGGTAAAGCCATGAATGCCGGACTTTGCTGCCGCATAGTTGACTTGACCATATTGCCCGGCCTGCCCGTTGATTGAGCCGATATTGACGATGCGGCCCCATTTGCGCTCTCGCATTCCGGGGAAAGTGGCCTTCGCCATATTAAAACAACCGCCCAGATTGACGCGCATGACGTCATTCCAGTCTTCAAAGCTCATCTTGTGCAGAGTTCCATCGCGCGTGATCCCTGCATTGTTGATTACAATATCGACCGGTCCGTACTCAGCCTCGACTTTGGCGCAGCCTTCAAGGCACGCTTCATGATCACCCACGTCCCATTTCGCGGCGGGGATGCCGGTTTCGTCCGTGAATGCCTTGGCCGCGTCGTCATTGCCCCCGTAATTGGCGATGACCGTATGTCCTTGCCGCTGAAGTCGATTGCAGATTGCGGCCCCGATCCCGCGGGTTCCTCCGGTGACAATTGCTACTCGGCTCATCGCGGTTCTCCTGTTGATTGGGGAGTCTCGTACCTACCCGTGCCGTAACGTCAGGCAACAAAAAACCCCGCCGGAGCGAGGTCTTGCATACGAATTAGTGAAGCCAGAAAGTGGCAGCTAGAAGCGGATTTGCGTCCCGACATAGACGGCCTGGCTATCCTGAACCGAGTTGGTCAGGGGATCAAGACGATCGCGTTCTTGCGAAAGCCGGACACCCGCAGTCACATCAAGATTAGGCGACAGCCGGAATGAGCCGCCGACATCCACTGTTTGCGCGCCGAGCGAATCGAGTGTGTTTTCAGAACGGCCGGCAATTTGCTCATCTTCTAGCGCTATGCGTGGCTGAAGCCGGCTTGGCTTGTCTTCACGAGCCGGGCGTGCAGGTTCAAACTCAGCCAGATCAGGAACGCTCAAATCGCGCACTGATGCCGGGAGCTCGACCTGTTGACGTGCAAAACTCTGATAGCCGCGAGCGGTACCGAGATTGTACCGGTTCGGCTGCAAGGCCGCAATATTCTCTGACGCGCTCGGCACATTCTCAATGGCGGAGCGGACCGAGATCGCTTGCGCGGTTTCGCTATCAACCCGCACAGCCACCGTCACAGTACGGTCGCCTTGGATCGTTTTCGTGCCAGCGGGGGTGAACCGCAGACCCTTTTCACGAGCTTTGCTGGCAATGCGCGCAGCCAGCTCTGGATCGACTGAAGCCGGAGTGAAAAAGTCGAGCGCAGCTTTTTCAACCGCACTCTCACCATCACCGAGCGACACCAACGCAAGCCCTGTAGAGGGAAGCGCCAAAGCCAGAGCGCCGGCAGCCGCAATCAGCGGCAGCTTGCGCTGCTTCATCGCTGTCTTGGCTGTGACCCGTGCCATGGTGGCCTACGTCCCCTGTTCTGGTCCTAGTTCAAATTCCTAAAACCACGATATTCATGAACATGCCCTGAGTCGAGCAAATCAGATTGGAGAATGAATTATGCAAAGGCTTGGAGCAAACGATTCCGTAAGGGAATGCGCGAGTCCTTATGATGGTGTTGCCGTTGGCACACAGGATTCGTGCCGGAATTCTCCCAATTCAGCGTTCAGACAGGCTGATACTCGCAGTTGGTTCGCGCAAATTTCCCCGGATTGAGCCGGTTTGAATGCTTGCCGCTGCGCACGCTGCCATTATAGAGCCAAACATGCTGACAAAGGAACACGCCTCCGTGACACGCGCCCAATCATCGCTTTCTCGCTCTACCCGGCTGCTTCTGGCGGCTGCCGCGATTGTGCCGTTGGCTGCTTGCGGTGGCGGTGATCGGCCAACAACCGAGCTTCAGGCCGCGCAGGTCAATGCGATTGGAGTGAATGCGTTCCTGTGGCGCGCTTCGCTGGAAACGGTCAGCTTTGCGCCGTTGTTGCAGGCGGATAGCGCCGGCGGTGTGATTGTGACCGACTGGTACGCCAACCCGTCCAATCC
>JBCBHD010000271.1:0-4301 GCA_038526115.1 Pseudomonadota bacterium
CGTGAGTGAAGGGATCGTGAAGACCAGCCACCGCCATCGGTTCTATGAGCGCATCGAGGAGGGCAAGCTGGAGTTCGACGAAATCGTCAAGCTGAGGCAGAGGTTAAAAATCGACCCCGTACGCGCGGAAATAGCGATGCGCTGCTTTGATAGCCCAGAATCCTATGAAGACCCCTGCTGCGAGACCACAGCCCATGTTGCGACTGCCCTGGCCGTTCAACTCTTCGAAGTTATGGCGGCCTGTGAAGGTGAATTCGAACCCTTGAAGGAGGGTCTGTGCCAAGGTCTTGCCAAGCGCGCGACTACGGCGATTGCCGAGAATCATGCGCGCATCGAAGCTCAACGTGAAGCGATAGGTGACGCGGACCGCGCGTTTGGGTGACTGCCGAGCGTTACCGGCACGCAATCACGGACTGCATGCAGATCGGTCAAGCGATACGACGCCAAACTCAAAGTTCACGGACGACAAGGGGCTCGGATTTCTATATTCTGCGACTATGAAGCACGAAGCCCTGATTGCCTGGACGTCGCTCTATATCGCTGTAGGTATCATGGCGCTGATTTGCGCGGTCTTGTCCGTGCTTGTCACCGCAGATGATTGGCGCGCTGGTCGATGGCGCCCAGCCCTTGAGACTGGCCCCGACAAAGTGCTGTTCCTGCCGAAAACTTGGCTGAGATGGCAAGTGAACTACATGCACGGGGCTCCGGTGATCCTAGCGATCTCGGCTTATTATGCATCGCATGTCGGCTTCTCAGTCTTCTGGGATCTTTAAGAAGTCTGAATTTCGGACAGAGGCCGTCAGCGTACCTCTGCGTGGAATTCGGATGCTTGCGCCTTCTGAAAAAACTGGTCCGATAAGGTCAGGGTACAAGATAATTCGCAAATTTAATTGCTAAACAGCGACAAAAGCGACATATCGTGCGGGACGATGGCACAGGCTCTGACCTCTTTGGCAATGATTGCTACGCTTCTTTTGTGCGAACTTTTGGTCGCGCCCGATGCGCATGCGGATGAGCCATTTTCGGGCGTTCACGTCGCTGATCATCTCGCGGCGCACGGGTCAGAGCACTACGCTGATGTAGATCACAGCGACGATACCGATGGTCAATCTCACCCTGATTTGCACCATCATAATTGCAGTTTTGACATACCGACCCTTGCCAAACTGAGAGACATCAGCGGCCTCATGGGGGCGCTGCCTGTACTGCCTTTTAGCGATCAGGCGCCACACAAGCGCGCCCAAGACGTTCTGAAAGAACCTCCAAAAGCCTGACACGAAGCCATGAGTGGAGCCGTCCGCGCTTCATTCGTCCCTTTCTGTCAGGAGTTTCCAACATGTCGTTTCGACATTGGCCGATGGCTGTCGCAGCCTTGGCTCTCACTTCTCCAGCCTTCGGGCAGGAGACCCTTTCCCTTGAGGATGCACTCGCTCGCGCCGGTCTGTCTTCCGAGGCTGGTACCTCACCGCCTTCTGACAATCCGCGCCTGATTGGTCCGGTTGCCGAGGCAGATGCTGCGCAGGCGCGTATTGATCAAGCGCGGCTTCGGCCAAATCCGCAACTGTCTCTGGAAGTCGAAGACTTTGCGGGCTCGGGAGCCTTCACCGGCCTGCGAGCGAGCGAATATACTCTGGCGATAGGCCAACAGTTCGAGCTTGGCGGAAAACGGAGTGCACGGATCGAAGCGGCAGAAGCGCTGGCTTCGGTCGCCAATACTCGAACTGACCTGGCACGCGCTGATTTGGCTCTTTTTGTCCGCACACGGTATCTCACTGCTGTCGCGTCCGAGGCTCGTTTGAAACTGGCCGCCGAGGTGGTTGAGCGCAATCGCGAATTGGCAAGGATTGCTCAGGCGCTGGTTGACGCGGGGCGCGAGCCTCCCTTGCGCTCTATGCGTGCGCAAGCGGCATTGGCCGAAGCAGAGGCTGACGAACAAGCAGCGAGAGCTGCCAGCACGGCTGCGCGGACAGCATTGTTTGCACTCTGGTCTGATGAAGCTGGCACGGCACCTATCCCCTCGACCTTTCCTGCCATCGCGATACCATCAGATGAGATTGGGGCTGAAAGCAGCCTGAGCTATCGCTTGGCACGTGACGAACGGGAAGCCGCGCGCACCATGATCAGCCGCGAGCGATCACTGGGCGTTCCTGATCCGACCTTTTCTGCAGGAATTCGGCAGTTTGAAGAGAGTGGTGACACGGCGTTCATTGTCGGCGTTTCGATCCCGCTCCCGTTTTCAAATCGTAATCAGGGTAACATTCTGGCTGCTGAAGCTGAATTGCACGCAGCGACCGCTCGCGAAGCGGTAGTGCTCGCTGAACTGCGCCAGCGGATAGCGCAGGCACAATCCGACTATCTCGGGGCAGACTCGCGCGTCGAAACGCTCTCTCAGGCGTCCCTTCCTCAGGCTGAGGAGGCTCTGCGGCTTGTGCAGATCGGATACCGCGCTGGCCGATTTCCCCTGATCGAAGTGCTGAACACTGCCGAAGCGCGCGATGCCATCCGCGCGTCTTTAATCGAAGCCCAGGAAGAACGCGGGCGAGCAGCCGCGCTTCTGATCCGACTGGCAACCCAATTTGAAGGAGCGGACCAATGAGCCGCAACAAAATAGTTATCGGCGTTGTTGCCGCGATGTTGGCTATAGCCCTCGCCGTCTGGACATTCGCGTCGCCTGATGAATATGTACACGAAGAGCAAGGCGATGAAGCTGTTTCGGCTGGCAAGGAAGGGGTAATTTCGCTTTCGCCCGAACAGATCACGGCAGCCAAGATCTCTGTTGTCGAAGTCACCCTTGGTGGCGCTACGGAGCTGGTTTTGCCCGCGACCGTTTCTGCACGCCCGGACAGTATCGCGATCATTGATGCGCGCGCATCCGGTGTCGTTCGTAGCTTGCGTAAGTCTTTGGGCGAGAATGTTCGTCGCGGCGAGACAGTTGCGACTATAGAAAGCGCAGAAGCGGCCTCATTGGCGGCGGCCCGGTCTTCGGCGCAAGCCCGCTTCAATCAGGCGCAGGCATTCTTTCAGCGCGAGCAAGGGCTGTTTGAGCAGAATGTCACGGCCCGGCAGGATTTGGAGGCTGCTCAAGCCAATCTTTCAGTCGCACGCGCTGAACTCAATCGAGCCAGTGCGGCAGCATCAGCGGCCGGAGTAGGCGGCGATGGGCGCTCTGTCGCCGTCACCAGCCCAATCTCAGGCAGCGTGACCATAGCACCTGCAACGCTGGGTTCTTTCGTTAACGCGGGAGAAGAATTATTCCGCGTAGTCAACCCGAATGGTTTGCAGATCGAAGTCGCGATACCGGCTTCCGACATCGGGAGAATACGGCCCGGAGATATAGCGACGTTCGAATTGCCAGGTGGGGGGTCAGCCACAGCACAAGTGCGCGCTGTCACGCCATCGCTCGACCCCGAAAGCCGGACTGCGATTGCAGTTCTGCCATTGCCGCGCGCTTTGGCAGGCCTGCAGGCGGGATCGTTTGTTGAGGTTCGACTGCAGAGTTCTGGCGAACCTGATCCCAGTCGGATTGTCGTCCCCGAAGACGCCGTTCAAACCGTGGATGGCCAAACTGTTGTGTTCATCCGCACCGAAGATGGCTTCAGGGTTCAACCCGTCCAGACTGGCGACCGGTCTGCCGGAATGGTGACGGTCCTATCGGGCATTGAAGCGGGTCAACGCATCGCATCGGACAATGCCGTTCTCTTGAAGGGTGAGCTCGAAAAGGACGAGGCTGGTCATGGTCACTGAGACATCTCCGCAGACCGACATGCCTGTGGAAGAGTCGGAAAAACGCGGCGTAATCGCCGGCATTCTAAGCCTATCGGTTCGGTATCGCTGGGCGGTCATTGCGCTCACACTGCTCGTGGCAGGCTGGGGTGCGCTTAACCTTCTGCGCCTGCCTATCGATGCGGTTCCCGACATCACCAACACACAGGTGCAAATCAACACTGCCGCGCCCGCGCTTTCGCCCGAACAGGTTGAAACTCAAGTAACGTTCCCGATTGAAACCGGATTGGCAGGGATCGAAGGGCTGGAGCTGACCCGTTCGATCTCGCGTAATGGCTTCAGCCAGGTGACCGCGATTTTCGAAGAAGGCACCGACATCTACTTCGCGAGGCAGCAGATTTCCGAGCGATTGGTGCCTATCGGCGCCGAACTGCCCGAAGGCGCGGAAACCAGCATGGGGCCGATCTCCACCGGGTTGGGCGAGGTTTTGATGTACTCGGTCGAGTACACGAACCCTAGCGGCGAAGGCGCAGGGACTGTCGGCGCGTCCGGGTGGCAAGGTGATGGAAGTTTCATCA
>JBCBHD010000272.1:0-4255 GCA_038526115.1 Pseudomonadota bacterium
CAAATCGCCGGAGAAACTGAGGGTAGCGGTCGTATTGCGATTGCCGAACCCGGCGCCGATTGGGTAGGGCGCGAACCATGAGCGAACTTCCCGAAGGACTGCACACCTTCCTGGCGCAGGCTGGTTGGAGCGATGCCGCGATCGACCCTATTCCCGGCGACGCATCGTTCCGGCGCTATTTCCGACTCAAACGACCCGTTGGTGATCGCGGCATGCTTATGCATGCACCGCCTCCCGATGAAGATCCTAAGCCTTTTCTCCACGTGGCCGAATGGCTCACGGATAACGGGCTGCGCGCGCCGCAAATCATGGCGACTGACCCAGATGCAGGCTGGGTCTTGCTGGAGGATTTCGGAAATGATCGGATGCGAGACTGGCTCGATCTCCATCCCCAAGGTGAGCTGGCCGCGTATGAAGGCGCGATCGATGCACTGGTGGAGCTGCACAAGCGCCCGGCGGGCCCGTTCCCTGCTTACGACATGCCGACCTATCAGCGAGAGGCAGGCTTGTTCACCGAGTGGTATTGCCCTGCTCAAGGCTTATCAGTTGATGGGGCAGGCTATTGCGAGGCTTGGGACGCGGCTCTCACTCCGTTGATGACTACCCACGAACGTGGCGTCACTGTGCTGCGCGACTATCATGCAGAAAACATCATGCTGCTGGGAGACCCGCAGATGAACGCTGCGCAGGGCTTGATCGACTTTCAGGACGCGCTTGTCGGCCATCCCGCCTACGATCTTGTCTCGTTGCTTCAGGATGCCCGCCGTGAAGTCTCTGAAGAACTCGAAGCGGCAATGATAGCGCGCTATCTCGAACGGGCCGATCCCGCTGGAGAATTCGCGGCTGACTACGCTCGGTTAGGAGCGCAGCGCAACGCCAAGATCGTCGGTATTTTCACGCGTTTGTACAAGCGCGATGGAAAGCCACGCTATCTGGACTTCATTCCTCGTGTCTGGAACGCAATGGAACGCGATCTGGCACATCCAGCACTGGCCCCTGTCGCGGATTGGTTCTCTGCCAACATCCCAGATGAGCTACGCAAAGCGGGCGGAGGAACGATTTCGTGAGCGGACTCGTGGCCGATACGGCAATGGTAATGGCGGCCGGCCTTGGCAAGCGTATGCGCCCGCTAACAGCCTCACAGCCCAAGCCTCTGGTACGCGTCGCGGGCAAACCCCTGATTGACTATGCGCTCGACAGCCTTGCCGATGCGGGTGTCTCCCGTGCGGTGGTGAATGTGCACTACCTTGCCGATGCTCTCGAAGCCCATGTGCTTGATCGGAACGCGCCACAAGTCGTGATCTCAGATGAGCGCAGCGAATTGCTCGAAACGGGCGGTGGGATGGTCAAGGCCAAGGAACATCTGTCAGACCCATTCTATTGCCTGAATGCGGACAATATCTGGCTTGATGGACCGCGTGATGGCTTCGCTGACCTTTCGGCGCGCTGGAACCCGGATGAGATGGATGCACTGCTTTTGGTCGTGCCGCATGTTCGAGCATACAATTTCGCGGGACAAGGCGATTTTTACATGGACGCCAATGGCTTGTTGAGCCGGCGCAGGACGGGCCGGATCGCACCCTTTATCTACACCGGTATCCAACTGGTTTCTCACCGACTGTTGCGTGACGCCCCCGACGGAAAGTTCTCGACCAACATCCTGTGGAACCGCGCCATCGAAGAAGGCCGATTGTTTGGGGTTGCGTTCACCGGTCATTGGTTCGAAGTCGGAACTCCTCAGGCAATCGCCCCAACGGAAGACGCGCTGAAGCGTGGATAGAAGCGCCGCGCCCAACATCTATTCCATTGCCGCGCATCGCGGTTTCGCGGATGCTCTCGTGGCTGGTTTGGTGCCGCGCTACGGTGATGAGACGTTGGGTTTAGCTCGTTTGACCCTGCTCGTTCCGAGCTCACGTGCGGCACGCACTATTTCAGAAGCTTTTGTCCGCCATTCTGGCGATGCCGGATTGCTGATGCCGCGTATGGTCACTGTAGGTGATCTGGATCTCGATGAGGCGTTGGGCAGCCTGCTAGATCCCCTAGGGGCAAGCGATATCGCTCCCTCAGTCGAACCGACTCGACGCTGGCTCAAACTGGCAGAATTGCTTGCGGAAGAGATGGAACGGGATGGCGCGTCCCCGCTTCCAGGCGCGTCTCTGCTGCGGCAAGCGCGCGAGCTTGCGCGAGTCATGGACAGGTTGCTGGTTGAAGAAAAAACGCCAGCAGATCTGCTCGACAATTCCATTCTCGATCTTGAACCCAGTTTGGCGGAGCACTGGCAGGATTCGATCCGACTGTTCGCCAGAATTCAAATGCGATGGCAATTCTGGCTGGATGAGAATGGATTGGTAGACGCGGCCACGAGGCGAAACAGTCTGTTTGATCGGGCATCTTCGCGTTGGAAATCCGACCCACCAAAGACTCCGATAGTCGCCGCTGGCGTAACCAGCGCAGCCCCTGCTTTGGCGCGTATGCTTCGTACTATCGCGTATGGGCCAGAAGGGGCGGTTATCCTGCCAGATCTCGATCTGAATATGACCGACACTGCATGGGCCGAGTTGGGCCGGGCAGGGGCCGCACCGGAGCCAGGCGACAGCGCATTTGGTGGTAACGACGCGCAAACCCATCCTCAGTACCACCTCAAACTGTTGCTGAACCGAATGGGCATCGCTCGCGAAGAAGTGAGACCCTGGCATCGACGGGGCATAGGTGCGTCTGAACCGGAGCGAAGCCACGCGATCAGTTCTTTGTTTCTCCCACCGGAGGCCAGCAAGAGTTGGATTGACCTTGATGCGGACAAGCGACGGCTGAGTGGTGTCCGGCTGATGACAAGCGCAACTTCTGAAGAGGAAGCCCAAGCCATCGCTTTGCTGGTGCGCGAAGCTTTGGAAGTGCCGGAAAAGCGCTTAGCAGTCGTTTCAGCAGATCGCGGCCTAGCGCGACGTGTTGCTCAGCATTTGGGCCGTTGGAACATCGCGGCAGACGATTCCGCTGGACGGCCACTATCGCTGACTCCTGCAGGACGGCTGTTGGCTTTGTTGGCAGAACTCATATCGAATGGCCCGGGGCCAGCAGCACTTGTCGGAACTCTCGGTCATCCACTGGTGCAGGCTGAAAGTCCGGATCTTCGGCGCGCATGGTTGGCACAACTGCGTCGGTTTGAGCGGGCTTTGCGAGGACCGTCTCCGGCACCAGGGTTTGAGCCTCTGCGAAGGGTGGCGGACAAAGCAAATGTTGCTTCATGGTGGGAAACTACCGAGGCGCTGCTCTCTGAGCTTCTGGATAATCCGCCCGAAATCTATCTGGCTGAAGCGCTGGATCGAATTGCTAGCGTCGCGGAAGCCTTAGCCGGAGAGACTGTCTGGTCGCGTGAAGACGGTCGCGCAGCTGCTGCACTGATTGAAGACCTGCGTCTTCATGCTCGCGATATCGGTACGAAACTGGCCCCGAGTGATGTCGCTGGTGTCCTGCGCAATGCAATGGATGAGATTGCAGTCCGCCCCCCATATGGCGGCCATCCAAGGGTCGCGATCTACGGATTGCTTGAATCCCGCATGGCGCGCGCGGATCTGGTGATTTGTGGAGGGCTTAATGAAGGGACGTGGCCGCAAGCTCCCGGCCCTGATCCTTTGCTCGCGCCGGGAGTGCTTCGCGCGCTCAGTGTTCCCGGAACGGAATTCCGCATCGGTCTGTCTGCACACGATCTTGCTGGTGCGATGGGGGCTCCTGAAGTCGTACTCAGCCGGTCGCAACGGGATGTGGATGGCCCGACTATTCCTTCGCGGTTTCTGCTGCGCGTTGAAGCGCTTTTGGGCGAACTGGAGGACGACCACCGCGAGCAGACCATTCCCGAATTGATCCCACTGGTTGACCGCGATCCCGCACGTGCGCCGGCATATCCGAGGCCCGAACCGCGCCCCACGAAAGGGCAACGGCAGGTCAAGATCAGTGCAACCGCGCTCGACCGGTTATTGGGCGATCCATACCAATTCTACGCCCGCGAAATCTTGCAGCTCAAACGGCTTGATCCGCTGGCTGCCGACCCTTTCAACGATCCGGCGCTGCGCGGGACTTTGATGCACGACATTCTGGATGCCTGGCACAAGGCGCGGCGCAATGACCCCTCACTGCAAATCCGACAGTTTGCTGAATCCAGCCTGCGTGAAAAGCAGGTGCACCCGCTGTTTTGGGGCCTGTGGCGACCGCGTCTGTTGGCAGCACTCGAACGCTTCGAGCAATGGATCAATGCAGACTC
>JBCBHD010000273.1:0-4208 GCA_038526115.1 Pseudomonadota bacterium
ATGCGATTTATTGCTCGAACCATGGCGGACGGCAGGCCAATGGCGGAATTGCGACCATTGATCTGTTGGCCGATGTTGTAGCGGCATCCGGTGAATTGCCCGTTCTGTTTGACAGCGGGATTCGTTCGGGGAGCGATGCCGTCAAGGCTCTGGCGTTGGGTGCGACCGCTGTCGGAGTAGGGCGACCCTATACGTATGGCCTGGCGTTGGGAGGAGCCAAAGGAGCGGAATGGGTGCTGCGTTCAATCCTGGCAGAAGCGGATTTGCTAATGGCTGTGAACGGTTATCCGACGCTTGCCGATGTCCGTGCAGCAGGCGCGCAACGAACCGACCGGTAGACCGCAAATGATCGCCTAAATGATAAAAATTGTATGGAACCGACAGAATCGACTCATTTTTCCACAAGTTCGGTGTTAGCTTACGGCAACAATAAAACGCGAATCGGGGACATCGCGCATGGAAAAGCCAACAATCATATCGAGCGGACCGGATGCCATGGGCCGGACTGTGTGTTTTGGGGACGAGCTCTCGCGGCGCGCACGCTACGGACGCATTCGCCCCATGCCCAAGCATCGGTCTTTCTTTTCGCGGTTGCTTTTGCGCCGATAATGCTGGGCGTTAGCCGCCAGCAAGCTAACTAGATCCCGGATTTGCCTACGGTCACCAGCTTGGTCTCGGTGTAACCGAGATACCCTTCTTCGCCGCTTTCCGAACCGAATCCGCTATCGCCAATTCCGCCGAATGGTGTTTCTGGCGACGACACCGAGAAATGGTTGATCGCGACCATACCTGAACGTAGCGCGCGTCCCAAATAGGCGCTTTCATCAAGCGACCCGGTGAACGCATAGGACGCCAGCCCGTAGCGAAGCGAATTGGCAACCCGTACCGCTTCTTCGATTGAGTCATACGGGACAATCCCAGCAATCGGGCCAAACGGTTCTTCGGTCATTAGACGGCTGTCAGGAGCAGGATTGGCTACCACAGTTGGCTGGAAGAAGAATCCGCTAGCAGCTTCGACTGCGGATCCACCTGTCACAATTTCTCCAGCGTCACCGCCCAGATCGCCAAGAACTTCCTGCATGGCGGCGACCCGGCGTTCGTGTGCAAGCGGCCCCATCTCGACGCTTTCGTCAGCGCCTGCGTCGCCAACCGAGATAGCTTCGGCACGTGCCGCAAACTCGCTGACGAACCTGTCGTATATCCCTCGTGCAACCAGGAACCGTGTGGGAGACACACACACTTGTCCCGCATTGCGGAACTTGCCTCCGACACATGCTGCCAAGGTGCGCTCGAAATCCGCGGACTCGCCAATCACAACAGGGGCGTGTCCGCCTAGTTCCGGCGTGAACCGCTTCATACCTTGAGCAGCCAAGGCTCCAAGCTGCTTTCCGACAGCAGTTGATCCGGTGAAGCTGACCTTTCGCGTAATCGGCGACGCAATCAGATGCTCGGAAACAGGGCCGGGATCTCCATAAACGAGATTGAGAACACCCCTCGGCAATCCTGCGTCAACAAAGCACTCGACCAGCAGTTGTGCGGAAGCTGGCGTGACTTCGGCGGGTTTGAAGATGACCGAACAACCGGCTGCCAAGGCCCCGCCAAGCTTACGAGCAGGCAGATTCACTGGAAAGTTCCATGGTGTCAGCAGCACTGCCGGCCCGACTGGTTCGTGTGTTACTTGCTGAGACAGCAATGCATGGCTGCGGACCGGGACCAAGCGTCCGCCCTGACGTTTTGCTTCTTCCGCGAGGAAGTCGATCACATCGCCAGAGACCGAGACTTCGGGCAAAGCTTGCCCATGCGGCTTGCCCATCTCAGCAGTGATGATGCGGGCAATTTCCGGAGCGCGCTCGCGCAGTAGGTCCCCGGCGCGCCGAAGTATGCGATAGCGCTCAATACCAGGCGTGCGGCTCCAGATTGCGAACCCTTCCTCTGCAGCGGCAAGCGCTGCATCGAGTTGTTCGGTGGATGCCTTGGGACAGTGGCCTAGAACTGTTTCGGTCGCCGGATTGGTAACCGGCATGGTTCCCGCGCCGCCATCGCCAACCCATTCACCACCGATCAGCATTTTCAAGCTGGGATAGTCGATCATGGCGTTGGGCTCCTTTTCGGGATTTCTGGTCTCAAAGCTTCCTCTCAAACCCTGAGACGCAATGCAACTAATCTCATCATCATTGTAATTTTGTTGCGCATGAGTTAGCGAAACGCATTCCCCATCCGCAGGAGAGAATCATGCTGGTCGGCGTTCCCAAAGAGATAAAGAACCACGAATATCGTGTTGGCCTGACGCCGGAATCGGCGCGTGAATACGTGGCCGCCGGTCATGACGTGATCGTTGAGACGAACGCTGGCGTTGGAATCAGCAAGACCGATGAAGACTATCGCTCCATAGGCGCGCAGATTGTTGATACGGCGGAAGAGGTCTTCGCGCGTGCCGATATGGTCGTGAAGGTCAAAGAGCCCCAGCCAAATGAGTGGGTGCAATTGCGTGAAGGCCAGATTCTCTTCACCTATCTCCACCTCGCCCCCGATCCTGACCAAGCCCGTGGCCTTATGGAGTCCGGTGTTTCTGCGGTCGCCTATGAAACGGTAACGGCTCCGGACGGCTCTTTGCCTCTTCTGGCACCAATGAGCGAAGTCGCCGGACGCCTTTCAATTGAGGCCTCTGCCCATTCCAGCCACGCGAACAATGGCGGTCGGGGCATCCTGATGGGGGGAGTTCCCGGTGTACTCCCCGCCAAAGTAGTGGTCATTGGTGGCGGTGTTGTTGGCACTCATGCTGCCCGCATGGCGGTGGGACTGGGCGCAAATGTCGAGATTCTCGACCGGTCGCTTCCTCGCATTCGCGAGTTAGACGAGCTGTTTCAGGGGCGAGCAACCACGCGCTATTCCAACGCTGGTACGATCGAAAATGCCATCACAGATGCAGATGTTGTGATCGGCGCCGTGTTGGTTCCCGGGAAAAACGCTCCACGTCTTGTCACGCGTGATATGCTGGGTTTGATGCAGCATCGTGCGGTGCTGGTTGACGTGGCGATTGATCAGGGCGGGTGCTTCGAAACTTCAAAGCCGACAACCCACGAAAACCCGACATACCTCGTCGATAATATCATCCATTATTGTGTTGCAAACATGCCGGGCGCTGTGCCGCACACGTCAAGTTATGCGCTCAACAATGCTACCCTGCCATTCGGTCTTGCGTTGGCCAACAAGGGGATGAAGGCGTGCGATGACGATCCCCATCTTGCGCTCGGCTTGAATGTTCATGCAGGGAAGATCGCAAACGAAGCGGTGAAGGAAAGTCTCGGCTTTTGAGGCAATCTGGCAAGAGTTAGGCAGGCTCCGGAGCCCACATCTTGGTCATTGCCGGAGCGGGTGACGGGTTGAATTCGGTCTCATCCAATGCGGCGAGCGCCCGCTTTCGATCAGCCTCGTCGAATTGTCCGGTCGTCAGGCAAAACTCGACCGCATTACCGCTCGGGTCCGCGGTATAGATTGAGTGGCACCAATTGTGATCGATTTCGAACACACTGAGGCCTGCTGCTTGCCACTTTCCTCGCCAAGCGTTCAGTTCATCAAGCGTCTTCACCGAGAATGAATAGTGGTTGGTCCCAGGCGGCAGTTTGGCCGCTTTGTTGAGATCGAAGATATAGTCTTCGGCGTTCGGGGTATCGTGCAGCTCCCAGAAGGCGACGAATGTGCTGTCGTCTCCATCCATGCGGTAGAAAAAGTGTTTGCCCCAACCGCCAGTCATCACGGGGGCAATTTCGACCTTCACCAGCTCGAAACCCATGATCCCTTCGTAAAAGGCATGGGTGGCTTTCATGTCTTTGGCCGCTAGCGCCAGATGGTGGTAGGGCATCAGTCTGTCTCCCTGCGATCGCTTTTGTTTGTATCTACCATTGCCATCACATCTTGGCTGTCACCCGCCGGTGCTGGAACTTCGACTACGCGTTCTTCAACGTCATCGTATTCAAGCCGCAAAGCGCGGCTCATCACCGCGTGCATCATGTAAGTGCACGTGATGTAGGTGAGTTCTAGAACTTCTTCATCGCTCAGTTCCTGTTTGAGCGCGGCAAAGACCTCGTCCGGAACCCGGCCATGCTGCAAGACCAGCGCATCCGTGTAAGCCAGTACAGCGCGTTCGACTGGGCTGAAGCAGTCTGCAACTTGCCAGCTCGCGATGGCCGAAATTTGATCCTCCGTTA
>JBCBHD010000274.1:0-4192 GCA_038526115.1 Pseudomonadota bacterium
ATCTATGGCGAGGTCGCCAATGCGATCGAGATCGGGTGTAAGGATTGCCACGGCACGGCTGATGATTATCCAACACTGCGCACCAGCGGCCCAGCTGCTCCGCCAGAAGGTCACAATCTTGCGCTGCTGCGTAACCCAGACGGCCAACGCCGTTTTGAGTGGATGGAAAACGAAGAAGGCCGACGCGTCCTGATCCAGCGTTCCTTGGTCGATCCCGAACTTGAGTGGGAAATGAGCCTGGTCAAAGACTCGGTCGATCCCGCGACACCAGAATTCAACGCCAAAGCCGCGCGTTCCAAACTCATGAGCCGCTATGGCGCAGAGACGGGTCGGTTTGAATTCGGTGTCGGCATCGCAGAGGAAGACCGCGCGCACCAGAATAGTGAAATGGCGTGCTTCACCTGCCACCTTTCATGGACGACGTCATGCGGCGGGTGTCACCTGCCGATTGAGGCCAACTGGAAGACCAAATCGCACCGCTATGAAGGCGGCTCGACGCGGAACTTTGCGAGCTACAACCCGCAGGTCGCGCGCGACCAGATGTTCCAGCTGGGAGTGCACCAGACCACGAAGGGCAACCAGACCGCACCGGTTCGCTCAACCTCCGCGCTGGTCCTGTCCTCAACCAATATCAACCGCGAACGCATCTATGTGCAGCAGCCGCCGATCTCGGCGATTGGCTTCTCCAGCCAAGCTTTTGCACCGCACTTCCCGCATACGGTTCGCCTAACAGAGACGAAGCAGTGCTCTGACTGTCACCTCTCTGAAGCCGAAGACAACAATGCAATCATGGCGCAGCTGCTTCTGCTCGGCACGAACTATGTGAACTTTGTTGGTATGCACGCTTTCACCGGGCTTGAGGGTGGTTTGAGCGCGATCCGCGTGACCGAATATGACGAGCCGCAAGCCGTCATCGGCTCTTACCTGCACCGCTATTCTTATCCCGATTACTGGCGGATGCATGTTGAGGATAATGACCGCGAGCTCAAAAACTGGGTGCGCGGGGAAGCCTTTGACGAGGACTTCTCTGGCGAGACCAAGCCGTTCGAAGAATTTGTGAACGTTCATGAGGGCACACCGGACCGCGTAGGCTGTCTGCAACTGCGCGGCGAGTATCTTTTCGTCGCCGAAGGCAAAGGTGGATTCCGCGCCTACGATGTCGCCTCAATCGCGAACAAAGGCATTTCAGAGCGGATCATCACTGCGCCATTCTCACCGCTGGGTCACGACACCCATGTCGACACTGAGAATGCGACCTGTATGGCTCTGCCGACCAACCAGCCCATCGCGCCAGACCGCAACACGGCGCGAATGCGTGAGGTCAATCAGGAGCAACCCTTCCTGCCGATCTACAATTACGCCGTTGTAACCGATGCAGTTGAAGGCTTGGTGCTGGTCGATGTGAACACGCTGGCTGATGGCGAGTTTCGCAACAACTTCTTCGACCGTCTAGAATATGCTGATGGCTCGGATGCGTGGAACCCCGACGGCGTTCTAAACGGCGCAAACCACATCCACCTTGCAGGCGAGATCGCCTATATCACGGCGGATCGCGGGCTTGTGGTGGTCGATCTGTCCGATCCAAAGAACCCGCAAGTTGCCGCCGTGCGGGAACTTCCCGGTGCGAAGGCAAGCACAATCCAGTTCCGCTACCTCTGGGTCAGCGATGCTGAGGGTGTGAAGCTGTTCGACGTCACCAATTTGCGCGATCCGGTGGCTGTGCCTGAGGCGACCTATCCGGTGGCCGATGCACGCCGCATCTATGTCGCGCGCACCTATGCCTATGTCGCGGCGAAAGGTGACGGTCTACTGATCCTTGATGTGAAAAACCCGCGCGCGCCTAAGCTCCAGCAGCAAGTGACATTGGATGGCACGCTCAACGATGCCGAGGATGTGATCGTCGCCTCCACCAACGCCTCGCTCTTTGCTTATGTCGCGGATGGCCGGAACGGGATGAAGGTGCTGCAACTCACCAGCCCTGATAGCCAGCGCAATTTCTATGGCTTTAGTCCAGCGCCTGTGCCTGAGCTGATCGCCTATGCTGACACGCCGACACCGGCGATTGCTCTGTCCAAAGGCCTCGACCGTGACCGCGCGGTGGATGAGACAGGCGGGCAGATGGCGGTGTTCGGGCGTCTAGGCTCACGGCCATTCACTCGCGAGGAAATGGAGCGACTGTTTATGACCCGCTCTGGCATTCCGTGGAAGGTGAGTGACGAGGTCAATATGAATGGCTGGGTCGGTCGTGACCTTGGGCCACTTCGCCGCAACGCTGATCTCGATGCCGAGCCAGAGGAAGAAGAGCCGCTCGCTGGCGGCTAATTGCTTCGATTTTTGATGTGAGAATTAGGCTTTATTCGCGCTCGGCGAAGAGGCCTTTCATCATCGGTTTTAAGTGATCTTCAAACCGGGCAAGCGTCTGCCAATGGCCCACAGGCTGGAAGTGCGAAACGAACTGGCCATCCTTCCAAAGGTGTAGGCTGTAAAAGGGCGGTTCGGCTGCGACGATAGGGCGCTTATCCGCGACATCGGTGTCCATTGGCCGAAGGTCCAAAGCGACCGCCGGGGCCACGGCCGGCGTAATGCTCAAAGGAATGCCTTCGACCATTGTGTGCAGGGGGCGGTGCAAATGGCCAGCTTGAATAGAAATGATCTGAGAGTGGCCACGCACTGTATCGCGGAACCGCTGGAACCATGCCTCATTTGGCTTGGGATCCATCCATTCAATCCCCGCAACCACAGGCGGGTGATGCATAAAGATAACCGTCGGCGTATCGGGATGCTCGGCAAGTTCCTTTGCCAGCCAAGCCGCGCGCACTTCGCAAAAGGCACCGCCATGACGGCCCGGCTCGAAGCTATCGACGCAAAGCACCCGCAGTCCCTCCGCCTCAATCGCGAACTGCGCAAATCCGTCAACCACCGGGCACTCAGGAAACGCCTTGAGCATTTCATCGCGGCTGTCGTGATTGCCGGGGATGACATGGACGGGGAAGGGGCATTCGGCCACTTGCTCGCGAATACGCTGATAGCATTCAGGCTGTCCGCCATCGGTCAGATCCCCTGATAGGATCAGCATATCAGGCTGTACAGGTTGGCTCAGCAAATGACCCAGCACATTGCGAAAGCGCACGAAGTTAAACTCGTTCTCACCCGCTTCAGGCTCAAAACCCACATGCGTATCGGTTATCTGCGCAATCAGCACGTTCTGGTCACTCGCTCCCTCTTCACCGTCTTAGACTACCAAGGATCGCAGCGACAGAGTCTGGGCCACCATTGCCGGGGAGATCAGGGTGATCTTCTGGACGCCACGGCATGGTAGGCGTGTGATAGCCATGGCACATCGCGCAGCTTGATGGCGTGATCTCCTCGGTTTTGACCGCGGTTTCGCCTTGGTGGCAGTCGCGGCAGCTATCGAGGTCCGGGATCAGCAGATCGGTCGCTTCACCTGACGTGTCGGTTGCGTGGCAGTTGGTGCATTCCGCCACATCGTCTCCATGCGCTGCGTGACTGAAATATCCATGCATCAAGAAGCGATCAGGCAAGTTCACCGGGGTCAGATCGCGCCTGCCATTGGTGCTGGTGGGTATGTGGCACTCCCCGCAAACTCCGGTAGGCTCGAGCGCGCGGTTGATGGCGATGTAAGCGCTCATTGGGCGGCCAAAGTTGGAATAATAACGCCCACCGCGCGCAAACTGGCCGGGTCGACCGCGTTCTTCGACGCGTGGGCGGCTGGGGCCTTGGTTCATTGTCGCAAGGTCAGCCATCAGATCATCAAGATCGCCATGGCGAAGCGAGCGGAAGTTCGGGCCAGCACGGTCGAAGACGAGGCTGTGGCAGGCCTCGCAAGCAGGCTCCATTTGAACGGGCGCAAAGTCCCCATAGTCGGACGGTTTTCCGCCATCCTCTGCGACTTTGACGACCAAGGCCTCATCGCTCCACTCAACATGACAATCGCTGC
Source organism: Pseudomonadota bacterium (assembly GCA_038526115.1). Taxonomy (GTDB): domain Bacteria; phylum Pseudomonadota; class Alphaproteobacteria; order Sphingomonadales; family Sphingomonadaceae; genus Erythrobacter. The sequence goes on from JBCBHD010000274.1 coordinate 3,959, forward strand.
ATTGAAGCGGCGCGCCATATTGGTCGAGGCTGAGCGCCATTCGGGCAACGCCGCTTGTTTCAGAGACATGGATGTCATGCGGGAAGATCAGACCGCTCATCTCTTTGACCGGCTTATCGAGCGAGTAGCGGCCAGGTTCTTCATCGAAATGCGCCGCGTAGAATTGCGGGCGGAACTGCGGGTGCTTCTTTCCGAAATCAGCGGCATTGCCGAACGAGGCATTGCTCAAACGCG
>JBCBHD010000275.1:0-4181 GCA_038526115.1 Pseudomonadota bacterium
TGCGGCTGACCAGACCAACGCTAGGCTTGAAGCCGACGATGCCGTTGATGGATGCCGGGCAAGTGATCGATCCGTTCGTCTCCGTCCCGATTGCAGCCCACGCCATGCCCGCAGCAACGGCGGCACCGCTGCCAGAAGACGATCCGCATGTGTTGCGGTCGATCGCATGTGGATTGCGGGTAAGCCCGCCTACTGCACTCCATCCGCTGGTGGAATCGTTGGACCGGATATTGGCCCACTCGCTGAGATTGGCTTTGCCCAAGACAACGCCCCCCGCATTTCGCAAATTCGCGATCATAGGGGCATCGCGTCCTGTCGAGTTCCTTGCCAGCGCGAGACTTCCGGCAGTGGTCGGCAGTTCACGCGTTTCGATATTGTCCTTCACTAGCACTGTCCGACCTCGCAACATCGTGCGAGTTATGGCGGCTTCGCGAACTTCCTGCTGCCAGTTTGGGTTCAGCGCAATCACCGCGTTGATACCTTGCGGGCCGCTATTGTGCTTCTTGATCACATTTACAGCCTGAATCGCGGCAAATTCCGCTTCCGATTGCGGACGGTCCGATTGCGCAACATTCACTGGCTTAGCGGGCGCGATCGTAACAGGAAGAGGAGGGTTTTCCGGCATATCTTGCCCCGAGGCTGAAGTTGCGAAGACGGCAAGCGGGGCGAGAACGGCGAGGCTTGCGACAGAAGCAGCTGCGATCTTGATCATGGGCCAGTGATTGCGTGTTTGTCTCGGAGGCGCAAGGGGCCAGTGGTAAACCATCTCGCCCGCCGGCGTTTCAAACTTAGACGCCGCGTTCAAACGCGTTGAGACAGGCCGTCAGTTTCAGCAATGTGATTCTATCTCATGATCTGAAAACCCCCTCCTGTTGGATAGAGATGCAAAACACTTCGATAGCAGCGGCCCCCGCAGCTTCGCCGCGCAAGCACTATCATGACATTGATGGTGCGCGCTCCGTCCTGATGTTCCTTTCGGTCGCGCTGCATGCGGGCACGGTCTATGCGCCTGCTCGCCCGTGGATCACCGGCAACCTTGATCGCCACGACTTTTTTGACTGGCTGATCTTTGGCTTGCACCTGTTCATCACGCCTACCTTTTTCTTCGTGGGCGGGTTCTTTGCCGTATTGCTGCTAACCCGGCGCAGTGCGGGTGATTTCCTGTGGAATCGTTTTCTTCGGACCGCGATCCCTCTCATTGCGATTGCGGTGACGTTCAACATGCTGGAGCATTACCTGCGTTGGGCTGACTCAGGCGGTGCGGGGGGCGTTCTCGCCTGGATCGGGAGCGCTGACTTTACCGAGGTTTGGTCCTCAGGCCTCTGGCAACTGCATCTGTGGTTTCTCGTCAGCCTCATTCCGATGTTCATGCTCGCCGCTTTGATCCACGTCGTTTTGCCGCAGGATTCCGGTCCCCGGCGATGGGCCGTGGCGATATCCGATTTTGTTGCCACGAGAATTGCCGGCACAGCTTGGTTTGCGTTCGGGCTTCTGGTTTTCGCGGCGGCGAGCACGGCCAACTACGCAGCAGCTTCAATGATGCCCGGCGCGTATGACCTGTTGTTTCCCGGGTTTCAGAGCTGGTACAAGATCACAGCGGAGTTCCCGTTCTTCGTCATCGGCGTGATGGCCGCTCTTTCTCCACGTTTGCTCTCGGCGCTCACTGAATGGCGGTGGTGGATGCCATATGCTGCAGCGATGGCCATCGTGTTCCAGCCTTACGCATTCCCGGAGCAGGGCTTTGCGATCGGTATGATAATGCTGTTCCTAAATCAGCTCGCGATCTGGATACTGGTTCTCTTCATCCTGCAATTCTTCCATCGCTATTTCAGTAAGGGTGGCCCGCGGACAGCGTGGCTCGCTGATTGCGCGTTATCGATGTACCTGTTCCATCACTGTTTCGTGTACATCTTCAGACAGTGGCTTGTGGCGGTTGAATGGCCGATCTGGATCGAATTCACCGTGCTTACCGCTGCATCGGCTGGAACCGTTATCGCAATCCATGAATTGCTGGTGCGGCGGTTTGCGCTGGTACGGCTCCTGTTCAACGGCAAAACTGACGTGGATGTGGTGCGGGGCAAGCCGGGCTTGATCGGATCTTTCTTTCCCAAGCAGCCACGCCAAGCTTCCTGAGTGCATCAGGGATCAGCCGTGGTCCTATCCCCAAGGCGAAACGTTAATCCCCTTGAAACCCGTGCAGGGTCATCCGACATAGCGAGACCAGATGGATAAGGATTCTCCGAACATGATCGACCTGCTTGGCACCACCGGCGAAACACATGGCACTCAGGGCCAATTCACGACCGACCCACTGACCGGCGCGCTTGTGCCTGTGGTGGTCGAGCAAACCAGCCGTGGTGAACGCAGTTTTGATATCTTCAGCCGCCTGCTGCGCGAGCGGATCGTGTTCGTTACCGGTCAGGTCGAAGACGGCATGGCATCACTGATCACCGCCCAGTTGCTGTTCCTTGAAAGCGAAAATCCTTCCAAGCCGATCAGCATGTATATCAACTCACCGGGCGGCGTGGTTACGGCTGGCATGGCGATCCACGATACGATGCAGTACATCAAGCCGCGCGTTTCAACCGTGTGCATGGGACAGGCAGCATCGATGGGGAGCTTCCTGCTCGCCGCTGGTGAACCTGGTATGCGGGTCGCATTGCCGAACTCGCGGATCATGATCCACCAACCTTCGGGCGGCGCGCGCGGTATGGCATCGGATATCGAAATCCAGGCACGCGAAATCCTGCGTATCAAATCGCGGATGAACGATCTCTATGTGAAGTATACCGGCAAGAAGCTGGCGGAGATTGAAGAAGCGATGGATCGCGACACCTTCCTTGAAGCGGATGAGGCGATGAAGTTCGGCCTCGTCGACAAAGTCTTCGAAACTCGCCCCGAATCCGAGGGATCGGACGAAAAAGAAGGCTCAGGCGGCGCACCTGAGTAAGGAATTGAAAGCTTTGGGTGCTATGCGACCCAAGGCGGGACAGCGCGCAAGGCCGCTGTGCTTTCTTGGTCATATCGCGCGGTTTTGATGCTGTGCGTGGACCTAAAAACGCGTCCGATGTGTTGATTCATATGGTGCGCAAGATAAGTTGGCCGAATCCGACGGGTGACAATAACTCTTGCCCGAGCGGATTCGAGGATAGCAGGAATGACGAAATTGAGCGGATCTGACAGTAAAAGCACTCTGTATTGCAGCTTCTGCGGCAAGTCGCAGCACGAAGTTCGCAAACTGATTGCTGGACCCACCGTGTTTATTTGCGACGAGTGTGTCGAGCTGTGCAACGACATCATCCGCGAAGAAACCAAGGCTGGTATTGCTGGCAAGAAGGAAGGCGAAGTCCCGACCCCGTCGGAGATTTTCGCAACGCTGAACGATTACGTAATCGGTCAGGATAGCGCCAAGCGGAACCTCTCTGTCGCAGTGCACAACCACTACAAGCGTTTGAAGCACAGCGGCAAAGCCGGTGAAGTGGAACTTGCCAAATCCAACATTCTGCTGGTTGGACCAACCGGAACGGGTAAGACCTTGCTCGCCCAAACGCTTGCACGGACTTTTGATGTGCCGTTCACAATGGCTGACGCGACCACGCTGACCGAGGCTGGTTATGTGGGTGAGGATGTTGAGAACATCATCCTCAAACTGCTGCAATCCTCCGATTACAACGTCGAAAAAGCGCAGCACGGCATCGTCTACATCGATGAGATCGACAAGATCACCCGCAAGGCGGAAAACCCCTCCATCACTCGCGATGTATCGGGCGAGGGCGTGCAGCAGGCACTGCTCAAGCTTATGGAAGGCACCACCGCCTCCGTTCCCCCGCAAGGTGGACGCAAGCATCCGCAGCAGGAATTCCTACAGGTCGACACGACCAATATCCTGTTTATCTGTGGCGGTGCCTTTGCCGGTCTCGACAAGATCATTTCAGACCGCTTGCAGAAAAGCTCCATCGGCTTTGGCGCGCATGTCGCTGATCCGGAAAAACGCAAGGTTGGCGAACTGCTCGAAAAGAGCGAGCCGGAAGATCTGCTTAAATTCGGCCTGATCCCCGAATTTGTCGGCCGTCTGCCAGTGATCGCAACCCTGCATGATTTGGATGTCGATGCGCTGGTCACAATTCTGCAAGAGCCAAAGAACGCACTCGTTAAGCAGTACCGCAAGCTGTTTGAGCTGG
>JBCBHD010000276.1:0-4160 GCA_038526115.1 Pseudomonadota bacterium
AGGTGACTGTTAATCACTTGGTCGTTGGTTCGAATCCAACTCGGGGAGCCATTTTCCACTTACAGATTTGTCCGTTTCGAGATGCCTTGCGTCGTCGAAATTCATGAACCCTTTCGCCGGATCCATCGCGGCAAGATCGTGCAACCGGCTAACAAACACATCTGGGCGTTGATATGCGAGCAAAGCGCCCGCATCAGGCACGACTTCAACTGAGATAAGCGGGTTGTCGCCACGTGCTGCTTCGCAATTGGCGGCTGAATTGGTCGGCGTCTTCTCTCCCACCAGCCAATGGAACGGGATCTTGATCTGTTGCAACTGTACCGTCGGTCCCACGGCAATATGCTTGGTACATTCGCGGACCCATGCCCCCCAGCCCTGTGTCACCAAGTGCTTTACTGCGAGCCGCAACAGAGGCTGAAGGTTGGCATCAGTTCGCGTGGCAACATCAATAGGATGAGCCGAGTATGCCCGCTCAAGATAGAAGTCAGGCCCGTCGCGCTGGATCGATCTGAAGCCGATTTTCCCAACCATATCAAGCAGCTTTGGAGCATAGCGGGCGATCTGTGAAAATGCTTTCTGCACACCCGGCAATTGTTTGTAAGCGTCCGGGGTGATCGTCCACGGCAATCCGATCATGACCACTGCAGAGAATGGACCGTCTTCGTCGCATCCGAGAACCAAGGGGTAGGACAAAGCGCTGTACGTCGCGACGACCGGCAAAGGCCCCTCGCCCAAATGCTCGACGATTTGCGCAATCGCTGCGCACCCGTCATCGAACTGCGTAACGCCCTTTGGCGGCGGATCGCTCGCCCCGTGTCCCGGCATTGAGAGGCACACCATGCGGACATTGGCTTGCGCGAGCGCGTATTGTGTCTGCTGCGGCAAGAAAAACTGGGCAATCTCACCGTGGATGTGAAGCACCGTCCTGCCCGAAGGATCACCGACTGTCGTGTAGGCCAGTTTCCGCCCGTCCGGTCGCTCCAGGATTGTCTCGTTGCCGGTCGGATCGGACCAGGTAAGGTCAGTCGGATCGTAGGGTTCTGATGCGCGTGCGCACAGCATCGCCAACAGACGCACAAGCTCTACTCTCGAATGGATCTCTGTCTTGGCAAATATTCGCTTGAGCTGCGTTCGCCCGGTTTCAAGCGTCACCCCGCGCTTCTCGCAAATCCGCTCAAGGTCGCGAAGTTCGTACAGCAATTTGCAGATTTCGCATTCCGATGGTGTCAAACCAAAGGCCTGAGCCAGCTGCGAGTTCACTTCGTCTGGCCAGTGAATCTCCAGAGAGCGGACAACAATGAAGCTCGCATTGTATCGATCGACCCATAGCAACTGCGCTTCGGCCAAACCTTCGCTTCCATCTGCAGGGCAGGTGCGCAAAATCGCATAGGCCGCATTCCCGCGATCCCGCTGCGATCGCAGCAACCCGTTCCAGTCTGCGAGGCTGCGCTCATCAACCCAGTCGGCTGTGTTGTGACTGCCCTGCTTGAGAGCGAAATATCCCTCCCCGGTCGGTGAAATAGCTGCGACGGAGCCGTCCGGCGTTAAGGCCATCGCGGCAACCGAGCGCGCTTCAACTTCTTCGCGCAATGGATCAGCGAATGTGGCAACTTCCGATTCCGCAAGCATCCTTTCAATCGGTTCGAGCTGCCTTGCGAGGATCTGATCGAACAGGTCCGAAGGCGAAGCGAGAGTGCGATCTCCCACCATATCCACCTTGCGCGCCCAGCTTTCGACCATTTGATCAAAGCCTGAACTTTCGCTCAGCGACAGCCATGAGCTCGATACGATCTCAAGCTCAACTTCCCGTTCGGAAGCCCGATTGTCGAGTTTCGAGGCGTCGTTTGAAGTCACTATTCTATCTGCTGTCCCCATATGGGGTATGACAGCCACCCTCCCCGTTTGCAAACACGACCGAGCAAATTGTTGTAGTGAATCAGGGGAATAGGGTGTGATCAATCAAGGCACGATTAAACGCGGTGTTGGCGGTACTTTGACAAGTGTGGGGCTGGCGTTGGCGGTGGGGACGTTCAGTGCTCCGCAAGCGGCGCAGGCAGAGGATTGCCTGCTCGACAGAGATGATGACGGGCAGGTTGATGTCGGCCCAACCGATGATGACGGCGGCGCCAATTCCGATGATCAGAACGATGCACTCGCTTGCGGCGCCGGAGCAACCGCAACGGGAGACTTCGGCGCAACGGCTATCGGAGCCTTTGCCAATGCCTCTGGCGATGGCGCAACGGCGGTGGGCGAAGGCGCGGGCGCAACGGGCACGGAGTCGACCGCCATTGGCGAGCAGGCTCTGGCACAGGGCCCCGGCGCGACCGCCTTGGGCAGCGCGGCCCGCGCGGACGGTATCGCCAGCATCGCGATTGGCGGGGACACGGTGACCGGCGGCACCGACGCGCCGATTGCCAGCGCAAACTACGCCATCGCGATTGGTGGTTCAGCCGATGCGACGGCGACCGATGCCATAGCCATCGGACGTGCTGCGCAAAGCAGTGGTGAGGATGCGATATCTATTGGAGAAGTCGCGAATGCGGGTCACGCTTATGCTGTTGTGATTGGCCCTCTCGCCGACTCCAACAACCAAGAGGATATCAGCATAGGAAGATTCGCCGGGAATAATGTCGCAGCCACTACTCTGACCGGTGACAACAACATTTCGATCGGCGGGGCAAACTCTCCTGCTCCGGGCATTAGTGGATCTTTTCGACCAACTTTTGCCCAAGGTGGGAATGCGGTGGCTCTTGGCGCCTCGTCACGCGCCGACGGTAGAGGGAGCATTGCTATCGGCGGCGATGGCAACGATTCCGGATTAAATGGTGCCAAAGCCACTGGCTCTGGTGCAATATCTATCGGCGCGGATTCTGTCGCGGATCAGGAGAATGCGGTCGCCCTTGGGCAAAGTGCTGAAACGACTGGAAATGACTCGGTGGCCATAGGGGCCAGAGCCGACGTCGATGGCGTGTTCAGCGTGGCGGTTGGGGCCGATGCGACCGCTAACCAAAATAGCAGCCTTGCTTTGGGTGGGTCAGCCACTGCGGCGGGTCTCGAAAGCGTTGCAGTCGGCTCGGCAAGCAATGCGGACGACGCAGGCGTCGCGGTCGGAACTTTGTCCAACGCCACCACCCGTTCAGTTGCCAGCGGCTGGCAAGCCAATGCAAGCGGCTCTGACAGTGTCGCAGTCGGCTATCGCACCGTTGCATCGGATGAAGGTGCGATTGCCATCGGCGGCGATGGAACAGACACGGACACGGACGGCGCGCAAGCGACGGGCAGCAGTACTATCGCTATTGGCGTTGATAGCCAGGCATCGGGAAACCTTGCAATCGCCGTGGGCACAAGAACCGAAGCTACGAATCTGCAAAGCGTAGCGGTTGGAGACAGGAGCAAAGCGACAGGTGAATTCGCTATAGCAATAGGCGGTGATAACCTCGCGTCCGTATCTGGTGGGACAAAATCAAGCGGAATTCGATCCATTGCGATTGGCGGTCGAGCCGAAGCACTTTCCGACGGCGCAGTGGCAATTGGCGGCGCTAGCAACGAGATTTTTACGGCCCTTACAAAAGGTGCCCAAGCATCTGGCATGAATACCACCGCGATTGGGACGCAGAGTCGGGCATTCTCTGAAAATGCTGTGGCTCTTGGATATCTGGCCGATTCTGATGGCGAAAATGCCATAGCGATAGGCGGACGAGCGGGTGCAGGCGGAGATAGAGCGATTGCCATTGGAGGAGATTCCGGTGACGGGGATACGCTGGGCGCTCAAGCAGGTACAGACGGCATTGCAATCGGTGCCGATGCAGTCGCTAGCGGTACTTTCGGTCACGCTATCGGATGGAGGTCGAACGCAACCGGTCGTACCACCTTGGCAGTCGGCGTTTTGGCCGAGGCATCCGGTTTTGATACACTCGCTTTGGGCCGCGAGGCCAACGCATCGAACAGAAACTCAATTGCGATCGGCTATGAAGCGCAATCATCAGAGGTCAACGCGATCGGAATCGGAAGAAGTTCAAACGCCTCCGGGATTGCTGCTATCTCGGTAGGCGAACAGGCCGACGCCTCGGGCGAAGCCAGCTTCGCTTTGGGCAAGAAGACGCTAGCGAGTGCGATCAGTGCGATTGCGATTGGCGGTGATGGTCCGGTGGATGCGGATG
>JBCBHD010000277.1:0-4154 GCA_038526115.1 Pseudomonadota bacterium
CAGGCCAAACAGGATGGCACATTGGTAACCGGCAGTCTCACCCTCGCCCGTTCGATCGGTGCAGCGGTCCGAGAAGCCAAAGCGGCCAATAGCGATCCAATTGAAGCTGCGCGGGCCGCTGGTGACGGATACCTCTTGTTCACCGGAACCGTAGTGAACACCGAATGGAGAGATGAAGACGGCTTTCTTCAAGGAAAGGTCATTCTTGCCGGGACCGGTGACTTTGCCGGGCAAAGCTTCGAAACCGATGTGAAGAATGAACATCTGGTAGCTCGCAAAGACGGCGCCGTCATAGCGACATGCCCTGATCTCATCTCTATCATTGATCTCGAAAGCGCTGATGGAATCGTAAATCCCGGTTACGAGAACGGGCAAGCGGTCGCCGTCCTCGGCTTTCGATGCGATCCAATCTGGCGAAGCGAAGCGGGTCTCGCCGTCTTCAGCCCGCGCTACTTTGGCTATGATCTGGACTATGTCCCGATTGAAGAACTGAGTGCCGACATCTGATGAAGTCCAAGACGCCTTGGAACGAGGTTGTCCTCTCTATCCTCGGCATTTGCTTCACCCTGTTTGCCGCCTACACATTATTCGCCGAGCGAGCTCTTGAAAGCAGAAGTGAAATCGTGCGGGGAACCGTGGTGGATTTGACCGCGAAAGACCTGACTGGTCAGGCAGCGGGCTATGCGCCGGTAGTCGAGTGGTCAGGGCCTGATGGAGAGACCCGCAGGATCACCGGAACCGTCGCCAGCAATCCGCCCGCATACAACAACGGCCAGCAAGTGATCGTGCGCTATGACCCTAATAACCCGGAAATGGCAAAGATCGGCACTTCCGATGGGTTCAGCCTGCAAGTGCTGCTGTTCGGTGCGATGGGGATCACCTTCGCGATTCTCGGACTTGCGAGAGTGATCCCGTTTCTGGTGCAGCGGCGCAGAAACGCAGTTTGATTTACCCAACCACGCCCGCACTCGCGAGGACTGCCAGTGTCAGCACATCCGGCGCAATCGCAGTCATCGGAACGATCTGAACCGGCTTTTCCATGCCAATCAGCATCGGGCCAATCGTGGCGTTACCGCCCAGCTCTCGCAGGATCTTTGCCGAAAGATTCGCCGATTGCAGTCCCGGCATGATCAGCACATTGGCCGGCGCGGAAAGGCGTGTGAACGGGTATAGTTCCATCACCTTTTCATTCAGCGCGGCGTCGGGCGCCATTTCGCCTTCGTACTCAAAACCGGGATCCTCTTTATCAAGGATCGAGACTGCTTCGCGGATATTCGCCAGCCATTGGCCCGAAGGGTTGCCGAATGTCGAATAGGACAAGAAGGCAACGCGAGGCTCGTGGCCCATGCGCCGCGCCACCGCCGCTGTTTCCTTGGCGATGTGAGCCAGTTCCTCAGCGCTGGGACGCTCATTGATTGTGGTGTCGGCAAGAAAGGTCGTATGGTTCTTGCCGATCATCATGTGGATGCCAAACGGCAATGCGCCCGGCTTGGGATCGAGCACGCGGTTAATCTCTTTGGCAGTCTGCGCGAAGGTCCGGGTGAGCCCGGAAATCACTCCGTCACCGTGGCCCAATGCCACCAGCAACGCAGCGAAGACATTGCGCTCCTGATTCACCATCCGGCGCACGTCGCGCTCAGTATAGCCGCGCCGTTGCAAACGCTTGTAGAGATAGTCGACCATGGCAGGCACATGCTCGCTATCAGCGGAGTTCTGAATCTCGAAACTGCCCGGATCGCTCACTGAAAGCTGGTGCAGCTTGTCCACCACAGCTTTCGTGCGCCCGACCAGAATTGGCGTACCATATCCAAAATCGCGAAACTGGATCGCGGCACGCAGCACAACTTCTTCTTCCGCTTCCGCAAAAACCATGCGGCGCGGATTGCTCTTTGCGTCCTCGTAGACCCCGGTCAGTACCGATGTGGTCGGGTTCAGTCGCGATTTGAGCGCGTGCGCGTATTGGTCAAAATCCTCGATTTTTGACTGCGCCACGCCCGAATCCATCGCAGCTTTCGCAACCGCAGAGGACACAACTTCAATCAATCGTGGGTCGAACGGGGCAGGGATAATGTAGTCGGTCCCGAACTTGTGGTTGCGGCCATAGGCGCTGGCAACTTCTTCAGGCACGCTTTTGCGCGCGAGTTCGGCAATTGCCTGCGCGGCAGCGATCTTCATTTCTTCGTTGATGGTCGTCGCTTGCACATCAAGCGCGCCGCGGAAGATGAAGGGAAAGCCGAGTACGTTGTTGACCTGATTGGGAAAATCGCTTCGTCCCGTCGCAATGATCGCATCAGGGCGAACAGCCTTCGCTTCGTCTGGCATGATTTCCGGCACCGGATTGGCCATCGCAAAGATAATCGGCTTATCAGCCATCTTCTCAACCCATTCCGGTTTCAGTGCGCCAGCGGCTGACAGACCCAGAAAGATATCCGCTCCGACCAAAGCCTCTTCCAGGTCTTTTGCATCAGTCGCAACGGCATGCGCGCTCTTCCACTGGTCGACCTTGTCTCGCCCAGGCGTGATCGGACCCGAGCGGTCGCAAACGATCACACTTTCATGGGGAATGCCCATTGCCTTGATCAAGGCGGTGCAGGCCAGTGCCGATGCTCCAGCCCCGTTGACCACCATCTTGCAATCCTTGAGATCGCGCCCGGTCAAATGGCAGGCGTTTATCAGGCCAGCGGCGGCAATGATCGCAGTCCCGTGCTGGTCATCGTGCATCACAGGGATGTTCATCCGCTCGCGCAGAGCCTGCTCGATGATGAAGCATTCCGGTGCCTTGATGTCTTCAAGATTGATGCCGCCAAAACTTGGCTCCATCAGCGCAACCGCTTCAATAAAGGCATCTGGATCTTCGGTCGCGAGTTCAATGTCGACTGAATCCACATCAGCAAAGCGTTTGAACAGAACCGCCTTGCCTTCCATCACGGGCTTGGACGCCAGCGCCCCCAGATTTCCAAGGCCGAGAATGGCCGTGCCGTTCGAAATAACCGCGACCATATTCGAACGCGCCGTATATCGGGCAGCAAGCGCAGGATCCTGAGCGATAGCTTCGACTGGCGCAGCAACGCCCGGTGAGTAGGCGAGGCTCAGATCACGCTGCGAAGTCATCGGCTTTGTTGCGACGACCTCTAACTTACCCGGACGGATCGTCTCGTGATAAAACAGGGCTTCGCGTGTGGTAAAAGACGGTGTGCGATCGTCGGTCATGATCCCTCTCGAATAATCGCTGGTTTGGTTGCGCTTAGCTTGCTCCTACGGCTAGCGATAGGGGCCAAAATACGGGAAAAGCACTGACCACCCGTTCCGAATCACGCGAGCGCTGGCTAGGCCGTTGCAATGGCAGGTAAAGTCACACCGATGATGGAACAGTATCTTGCGTTGAAGCGGGAGGCCGAAGGGTCGTTGCTGTTCTATCGAATGGGCGACTTTTTTGAGCTCTTTTTCGATGATGCGAAGGTCGCTTCCGAGATCCTCGATATAGCGCTGACAAGCCGCGGCGAACATGAGGGCGAACCGGTCGCAATGTGTGGAGTTCCTGTGCACTCCGCCGAGGGATACCTCGCAAGGCTGATCAAAGCGGGCTGCCGTGTCGCCATCGCTGAACAAGTCGAGACACCTGAAGAAGCCAAAGTCCGGGCAAAAAAGGAGGGGTGGCCAGCCTCCAAAGCCCTCGTCAAACGCGAGATTGTGCGTTTTGTAACGGCTGGCACTCTCACAGAAGAAGCGCTGCTGGAACCACGCCGCGCAAATATACTGGTAGCTCTGGCAGAAGTGAGAGGAGTGATCGGGATTGCCAGCTGCGACATTTCGACAGGCTTGATGGTGCTTGAGCACTGCGCGCCTGAAATGCTTGGAGCGGAACTCGCTCGACTGGATGCGATCGAAATCCTAGTACCAGACGGCTGGGTCCACGGTCCTGATGAGGTTACGCATCACAACCAGCGAGCCTTTTCAAGCGATGAGGGTGAAGCGCAACTCAAGCATATCCACGGTGTCGCTACTCTCGACGGGTTTGGCGCCTTTTCACGCGCTATGCTGGCTGCTGCCGGTGGCCTGATTGGCTATCTCGATCATGTGGGACGCGGCGCCTTGCCGTTGCTTCTGCCACCAACCTTGCGCGCCGAGAAGTCTGGCATGGCGATGGACGAAGC
>JBCBHD010000278.1:0-4149 GCA_038526115.1 Pseudomonadota bacterium
CATCCGCATCCACCGGACCATCACCGCCAATCGCAATCGCACTGATCGCACTCGCGGTCGTCTTCTTGCCAAGGGCGAAAGAGGCATTGCCCCCGGCTGTCGCCAATTGGCCAATGGCAATGGCATCAGCCACGATGCTGCTGGCGTTCTGACCGATGGCAATTGCGCTCAGACCCACTGCGTCAGCGCTTCCACCGATAGCGATCGCTTGCGCATCGCTCGCCAAGGATAATCGACCAATAGCGATATTGTCTGTGCTGTCAGTTGATGATTCCTGACCAATTGCAATCGCGTAGAACCCATCGCTTATGGAATCCTGACCCACCGCGATTGCCCCATCCCCACTGGCGTTGGCGCCGATCAAACCTGAATCGGATCCGTCTCCGCCGATGGCAATCGCACCCGCATTGTCTGCGCGACTGTCAATGCCGATAGCCACCGACGCTTCTGCCAAGGCGCGGGCCTGAAGGCCGACTGCAACTGCTCCAGTCCCGCCGCCTGATGCAGCGGAACCAATTGCCGTGACAGCGCTTGCGCTGGTCGAACTGCCCGAGCCAATCGCGACGGTGTTGTTAGAGGCCGATTCGGCAAGATGACCGAGCACAACGGAATTCTGGCCTGAGACATTGGCGTCCGGCCCAATCGCAACGGATCGATTCCCGGTCGCCTGCGCGCCTGCGTTCCCGCTATCTTGCCCGTCTCCACCAATGGCCACTGAACTCTCGCCCGTAGCGTCGCTGTTCGTTCCAATAGATACGGTTTGGTTGGATGATGCTGTTGCTCCTGCGCCAACCGCTGTTGAGGAAAAAGCGCTGGCATTCGCCAGTCGCCCTAATGCGACAGCATCCAACCCGCCTGCGCTCGCGCTGGCGCCAAACGATGTGGAATTGTCGATAGCGCTCGCGCCTCCGCCTATCGCGGTTGCTCCGTCTCCGGTCGCCGCTGAGTCTGGGCCGACGGCAACCGAGAATATCCCAGCCGACTCGCTGTCCGCGCCAATGGCGATCGCAGAAACCCCAAGCGCTTGGGCTCCGTCTCCGCCCGTATCACTGGAGTCCCCACCGATTGCGATTGCCCCTTCGGTCGAAGCATCGCTGAATCCACCAATTGAGATCGCACCCTGCAAGGTGGAAGACGCCGCAAAGGTGCCAATCGCAATGCCACCTGATCCTTGCGCCATTGCGCTGTTGCCGACTGCGACACTGCCTGAACCGGAACCAGAAGCTTCAGCCCCAATCGCGGTCGATTGAAGCGCGCTCGCATTGGCCAGCCAACCGACCGCTGTGGACCGTTGTATGCTTGCGCTGGCAGAAAAACCGACAGCGACTGTATTTTCACCGTCTGCGTTAGCATCCGCGCCAAGGGCAACGGCACCAACACCGCCGACATCGGCAGATTGACCGATCGCGACGGAATCGACGAAGTCTGCAACGGCCAGCTCGCCAACTGCCACAGCCTCGGTTGCAGTGGCGGCAGAATTCGCACCGACCGCCGTCGAATTCGCGGCGGTTGCATCAGCACTGTTACCGAGCGCCGTTGCATCAATCGCCAGCGCGGTTGAATCCTCGCCCAGCGCTGTCGAGCGCTGAGCCGTCGCTTCTGCATTCTCGCCGATAGCCGTGCTTTCCGGGCCGCTGGCAATTGTGTTGGCACCGATTGCGGTCGATCCCGAGGTCCCGGTTGCCGCAGCATTGCTACCGAACGCTGACGAGTTGGTAGCGGTTGCCTGTGCGCCTACACCGCACGCCGTGGCGCTATCGATATTGTTTGAGTCCGCACCTCCATCATTGTCAGTGCTGCCGGCATCGACATTGCCGTCATCATCGCGATCCAAAAGGCAATCATCGGCCTGCGCCGCGCTGGTGGTCACAACGAATGGTATCGTGGCCACAGATAGAGCAAGAGCGAGGTTGAGTTTGGCGATATTTCTCATGACGAACATTCCCCATTGTCAATTTGATTGAGGGGAAAGTGACGAGTGTTCGCGCTGGCCTCATACTCAATTGTGATGATGCGGTGAAAAAGCTCTCGCTAAGGCATACCGTGATCGAACAAGAAATGTGCCGTAGTCTAGGACACGCTGCGCCACATCTCTGACACAGTGTTGATGACCAGACGAGGTTGGCTGAACATCACATATTGACCCGAATTGGGTGCCGAGACGCTCTTATAATTGTCTTTGCGCTCAATCAACGACAAAAGGTTTTTGATAGTCTTGGGGGGTAGGTCATCGCCAATGACCGCCATCACTGGCATGTCCAAGCCCATGAATTTGTCATCGATATTCTCAGGAATGCAGCGATAGTCGTTGTAGTACCCTTCATAACCCTGAGCGCCGCATATCTGAACGCCATTGGCCATTGCGGCATAAGTCAGATCATCTTCGAGAACCTTCAAATCCGCAGGGCGTTTCTCGGCAAAGGTACGGAAAAACCGCCTTGTTCCCACCCGGTTATGATAGGCCAGCCCGGCCTTCGAGATAAATTTCAGCATGCCGGTTGAACGGTGAATGATACTCGACAGGTACCGGTGGAAAGAGAAAAGACTTTCCTCATCTTCTTTTGAACCAAACGGGAAGAGAGTGGCCAGAAAGACCATGCCTTTCACCCGTTCGGGATGCTGATGTGCAAACATTGCGCTGAACAGCGAAGGTGCCATCACTTGGCTCAAGACGACGACTTCGGATATGCCCAAGTGGTTCAGCAAATGGATGGTGTCTGCGTTCACCTGCTCGTAGGTCTTGACGCCTGTGGGGTAAGGCGATGTTCGCCCATTGTGCGGCCGCACCGGCGCAATGATCAGTAGGTCATTCCTGATTGCGTGAGACACAGCATCGGCTGACATGCCGTCGCCAAAAAACTCGCTATGCATGAATAGAACGGGTTTGCCGGTAGGCGCACCGAAAACCGAATAATCGAGAACGCGGCCGTCCGGCAGGGTCAAGAGGTGGCGGTCTTCAGGGCGCGGATAGGGCAGTTCATCAATCGTATCTGGCAGTGCAAATGCGCCGGTGACGGTGTGTCTATCCACCAGATCAAGCGTCGCCAGGCCAAGCGCCATGCGCAAAAACTCGCTTTGGTTGCGGGTGGAAGTCTTGGCGTAGATCGCGCGAATTTGCGTCCGCACGGTGGGCAGCGATGCCTCACGCGTTTGGGCGATGTCCTTTGCGGTTTGACCCTCCGCCATTAGTCTTAGCACTTCCACTTCCGCATCGGTCAAGCCAAAGGCATCCTGCACCAGGGGCGTTAGCTTGCTAGGCCATGCAAAATCGACGGTCTTGACCAAGAGCAACGAACGTCCGCCAGCCGTCCTCCAATGCGAAAAAGACATCAGAATTGGGGAGTGACTGTCCGTTCGATAGGCGCGGATTAGACCGGATAACGACTGGTCGTCTGGCGATTTTGCCATGCTCGACAGATTTGTCCTGATCGCGCGCAATCCATCTTCATCGATTGGCAGTTCCGATATGCTCTGATTTTCAACTTGGATGTAAAGCTGGTCAGCCGGCTCGTTGCAGCCGCGAATGATACCGTCTTCATCGATTGCCATTACTGCATGCGGTTCTGACTGGAGCTTTTCATTCAGCGGTGTTGGCAACAGATCCTGGTTCTCTGTCACCATAGTGAGCACGTTTTCCGCCCTTACTATATGAGCGCCCAGATTATTCAGCTGATCGGTCCAATCAGAATTGTGCTCCGCTGCGGCACGGCTCAAACTGGCGTTCCAGATGTCGGCCAGCTCCGTGAAACGCTCAGGCTCCATCGCGACCGCATAGAGACGTTCGATAAAATCTGATTCAAGACGGTCGCTGATCGAGATCGCCTCAGTTCCTCAATGCAAACCAACAATATCCTGATAGCACGATCCTCTATCAAATCTGCACTAAAGTTGATGGCAAAGATCTTGGCCTTGGCTCTGATGTGGCGATGATCGGCTTTGTTTTCCAACTGTGCGGTGAATGGCAGGGTCTGGGTTGTTTGCGAAACGTCTGCTTTTCGCGAGAATTCCGCTAGCGGACAGTCGGTTCAAGGCCTATCGGCAGACTAGTCATCGCAGATTTAAGACAAGGTGGGTCGTACACAAATTTCAAATATTTAGTGGTGCCGCTTACGTGACTCGAACACGTGACCCCATCATTACGAATGATGT
>JBCBHD010000279.1:0-4126 GCA_038526115.1 Pseudomonadota bacterium
ATTGGTTGAACTTTTCGACCATGCGTTGATTGCTAAGATGAGGAAGAGTACAAAAACTGTAAGTCCAGCTCCCACTTTCCCGAATGTACTGACGAACAGGTTGAGAAGTTCAAGAAGGCCTCTAGCCGCTCCAGAGCCGCCTGGTTTAATTGGCCAGAACTGGAGCGCCGCAGCGAACCCCACGCCGAAACATACTAGGACTAGTGGTGAAAGTGAGCTGTGCTTTGTCACAAACTATTCTCACAACACTTTCTTTAGAAGCGATCATGCGCCTTAATTGGCCCGTCCTAAGTTTATGATATGCCAGCTAGCGCTTAAATATATCTAACCGAAGACATCAAATATCTGGCAGTTGCGAATGTCCGCAATTGGGTCGTAAGCGGAATGGCAGCTTTCAGAGCTCCATGACCGAATAGCAGACTGACTGCTTTCGACCCAATTGCGGACCCTGTGTTAATCCCCGCCTTTGCTATCAATCTGGACTTGCGACTGTTCTTGCGTGTTTGATCAGCTCACCAATCTGAGGCTGTGTTCCAGCCGTTGTCGGTCGAGCATAGTCGGCACCAACATGCTCGGCCGTGGCCTCGTTCTCAGCGAATAAGCGGCCTCCAACTGAAACGACCAAAGATTGATCAGGCATAGCAGAGCGACTGTGTTTCACAGTTTCTCGCAATTGTGTGATCCGGCTGGGTCGAGGTAACGCATCTGAAAGTGCTATATCGAGCGCATTCGGGCATTGGTGAGCAAGCTGGTTTGCCAGCGAATCATTGCTCGCAGGGTATGCAACTTCCACGTCCCAACCCGCATCGAAAAACTGGTCTGCAAGCAAGGATGTGCCCAGCATGTGTGGTTCACCAGGCGCTGTGGCTAAGAGGATCTTGCGGGCATCTGCAGCGAGCTCAGCGGAATCATGATCATAACGCACAACATGCGCTGCCCTTTGGAGGATGCCCAGGGCCATGGTGAGATCAAACTCGCTGCATTCGTCTGCCAACCATACATCACCCAAAGCTCTGGCTGTTGGCTCTAGGAGATCACGGGCTAGCTCGTCGCCATTCCAACCCTTGGCTGTGAGGCGGGTGAGCAAATCGCGCAGCCCTTGATCGTTTGCGGCAAGCGCGAGTTTGCTTGCGGTCCCCACGTGACTAGAGACCCTACGCTCACTGCGCAGCCTGTCCCACAGCCCCATCGGTGCTTGTTCGCGCTTGCGATAGAGAAGCAAGTCCCAGCTGGAGAACAGCCTTCCTGGCACAAGGTGCTGCGTCAGCACTTCGATGTTTGCGTGACGAGGATCCCGCTGGATCGAAGACCAGATCGCTCCCAGACCGTCCGGCGGGCCTTCGAGAGTTTGTAAAAACTTCCCATCTTCGTAAAGCAACATGCCCGTGACGCCGACGCTGTTGTTGCGCTTGCGCGCCTTGGCAACAAGATCGTCCAGCTCTGCTTCGGTGGGGGGACTAGAGGCCACGCTCTGATAGGTAAGACAGCCAATCGGCTCATGCGCTGGCCACGCATCATCCTGAAATCGCATGCCTTGCCTCCTCCCGAAAGGGACAGGAACATGCATGAATATCACGGCAACCCGCAACAAGCGGGCCGATAGATCCGTCAATATCCTGCAGAAGACCCCCGTCCGCGGATGTATCTATCCCGGCAGGTTTCCTGGCTCACGGGTCATTGCGGAGCGCCTCAACCTTCCCGGCCATAGATTGACCAGTGGTTTATTCGGGCGACCGCTCTCCGCTCACAGTTGCGGGGGCAGCCTCGGACTTGGCGGCATAGATAGCCGTCCTCACCGAGTTCCCTCTTAGCCTTGCAGAGCCTCACGACTCCGAAGGACCGGAATAGACGAAGTGTCCGCTAGACAAGGCAAAAGGTCAAGCCGCCTTGGGTTTTGTGTGAACTTAGCTTAGCTAGTCTTGGTCTCGAAACGGGCAACACTAAGTTTCACCAAGACTCTTGCCGCACAAGGACTCTGAATTTGTTTGAGCATGTAAAGATTGGCGCAATTGCACTCTTGCTCCTCCTGGCAGGCGTGGTTTCGCATGGCTTGCCGCACGCGATGGGTGTTTCAACAGTCGGTGCGGTTGGAATGCTGGCGGCTGCCTATCTGCCGCGCAGTTACTCACTCATCCCGGTCCTCGGAACGGTGTTGATTGTTGACGCAATGAACGGTTTTTATGCGGCGCTAGCGATGGCATTTGTCTACGCTGCGCATTTGGCAGCAAGCTTCGCCGTGCGCAGCCCACTGGTGCGCATTCGGGTCCAGTCGGTTGCCATTGCATCGATCTTGAGCGCGGTGGTGTTTTACCTGATCTCAAACATCACGCCGATGGCGATGGGCTTCTATCCGAACACGCTTGCCGGATGGGCCGCTTGCTACGTTGCGGGTCTTCCGTTTCTGCTAAAAGGCATTCTCGCCAACGCCGTATTCGGCGGAATGGCTTTCACGGTGATTGAATGGATCGGAGCGCGCAATGCGGATCGTCTCGCTGCTGCCAAGCGCCACTGACATCGCCGTTGCGCTCGGCGCGTCTGATGAACTGGTCGGTGTCAGCCACTCCTGCTCGGGGAATTGGGATCATCTGCCCAAGCTGACCAGCACATGGATCGACACCAAGGCCTCAGCTGCGGAAATAGACCGTCAAGTGACGGGGGCCAGCCGACCGCTTTATGAGCTCGACATTACGACACTTGAGCAACTCAACGCCGATGTAGTGATCAGCCAGTCGCTGTGTGATGTCTGCGCCGTGCCATCGGGCGATGTGCGCGAGGCGGTGCTTTCGCTGCCAAACAAGCCAATCCTCGTTGATCTAGCGCCTAACGCGCTTGCCGATGTGCCTGAGTGCTTTGCTCAAGTTGGGGAGGCGATTGACCGCGCCGCGCAAGCTAACCAGCTGATCGAGCACTGGGGTAAGTCCCTTGAGGGCCATCGGGGACGGCACGGTAAAAGCGGACTGCGCACTATCTTCCTCGATTGGCTCGACCCTCCCTTTGTGGCTGGGCATTGGGTGCCCGAAATGGTTGAGCTCTTGGGCCTCACCAGCCTAATCGGCAAAGCTGGCGAGCCTTCCTTCAAGGTTTCGTGGCAGGACATTGCCGATGCTCAGCCCGACCTTGTCATCGTTGCGGCATGCGGGTTCGATGCATCGCGAGCTATGGCGGATGATATGCCAATCAATGCTCCGGTGATCCACCTTGATGGGCACCTCCATTTCAGCCGCCCCAGTCCAGCGCTGATCCCCAGCTTAGAGCTTCTGGACAAAGCGATTGCGGAGTTCATGGAACTTGCCTGACACAGGTTATGCGGCGTTGCACGAAGCTGCATGCGCACGCGGCGAGACTACCTACGCTGATCCAGAAACCGGCTTCGTGGTGTTTACGCGCGATGGACTGCTTGCCCGTGAGCGTTGCTGCGGGGCGGGGTGCCGCCACTGCCCGTTTGAGCATGAAAGTGTTCCGCTCAATCGCCGCGCCAGCCGGATCCAGCAAGCCGCTTGGTTGAGCGACGCTCGCCCCCAAACTGCGCGTGAAGTGACCATACTGTTCTGGAGTGGAGGGAAAGACAGCTTTCTAGCCTACCGTGCGTTGCAACGCCTCGGCACTGCTGAGATCATCCTGCTGACGACATTTGATGCTAGAAGCCGCATCATCGCGCATCAGGAGTTCGACATCGGTGCTGTTGTGGAACAGGCCAAGGCACTAAAAGCACCGCTGATCGGCGTCCCACTTCATTCCGGTATCGACTATGTGGATCAGATTGTCACTGCGCTTGCATTGGTCCCTGAGTGTTGGCGCTTGGCCTTTGGTGATCTGCATTTGGAGCACATTCGCGGCTGGCGCGAAGAAGCCTTTGCAAACCACCCGCAAACGCGCGACCTCGCCCTAGATTTTCCGCTCTGGCACGCTGAGTATGATCAATTGATGGCAGATTTGGAGGCCTCTGGTGCGAAGTGTCAGATCAGCGCGGTCGGCGATGCTCTGAGTGGTGTGGGGGTCGGCGATCCATTCAATCGAGACTTTGTCGCCCGTCTGTCAGACGAGATCGACGCATTTGGTGAGAATGGTGAGTTCCACACTAAAATCGTAATCTAGACTCTAGCAGTATGTCCGCTTTCACCCCCAA
>JBCBHD010000280.1:0-4114 GCA_038526115.1 Pseudomonadota bacterium
GTGCGATCGGGTGTTCTTACAAGCGTTCACGCTTTTGCCGTTGATCCGGAGCGCGGAACATTCATTCTGATCCTGTTGGCGCTTTACATTGGCGGCGCCTTGGCGGTGTTCGCGGTGCGGGCGAGCACCATAGCTGAGGGCAAACGCTTTTCAGCAACCAGTCGCGAAGGTGCTTTAGTCTTCAACAACGTAATGCTGACAGCAATCCTGGCGATTGTCCTGCTGGGAACGCTCTATCCGCTGCTGACCGAGGCGTTCGATGTGCGGGTCTCTGTGGGACCTCCTTACTTCAACCCGGTTGGCGCCATATTCGCGATACCCATGTTTCTGGTGATGGCGGTCGGTCCGTTGTTGCGGTGGAAATCGGACAAGCCATTTCGCATCAAGCAGGAACTCGCCTTGATCGGGGCAATCTTGATCTCGATCGTTGGATTGGTTTTCGTTCTTGGCAATTATGGAATGCTCTCAGTCTTGGGTTTGGCGCTTGCTGTGGCTTTGGGCGTTGCGGCATTTCTTCCGCTGCGGGGCCGCAAAATCACCCGCGTTCCGACTGCGGTTTGGGGCATGGTGATCGCGCATTTTGGAGTTGCAGTTGCGCTGTTTGGCATGGCGAGCGAAAGCGCGTTCACGCAAGAAAAGCTCGCCGCCATAACTCCCGGCGACAGCACCACAGTCGGAGAATGGACCGTCACGCTGGATGGAGTGGATCCGGTTGCGGGGCCAAACTGGACAGCTCTTGAGGCACGTCTTGCTGCCAGCCGGTGCGGGGAACCGGTCGAATTGACTCCGCAGGCTCGCAGTTTCTGGACTCCTTCACAGGCGACAAGCGAAGCCGCCTTGCTAACGACATGGGATGGCCAGCTTTACGCGGTGCTAGGCGATACTGCCGGGCAAGAACCAGATGGTACGCAAAGGTGGCAAGTGCGGGTGTGGTGGAAGCCGTTTGTGACTTTCATCTGGTATGGCGGATTGCTGATCGGGCTTGGCGGCATTCTTGCGATTTTTGGGCGTGTTCGGCAGGATTTACGCCGCAGGACTGCGACCAGACTTGCCGATGCGCGCCGCGCGGACTTGGATGAACTGGCGAAGACAGACGCATTGGAAGCGGCGTGATGCGTTTGACTTACACGATCCCGTTGGCGGTGTTCCTCTTCATCCTCGGTCTGGGGGGCTACATGCTGACCCAGCCCAAGGACGACACTATCCCGTCGGCCATGATATCCAAACCACTGCCTGACTTTGATCTCGAACCGGCGATGGACGGCGTTGAGGGAGCATCACGTGCTGATTTCGTGGGGGGCGAGCCCAAGCTCCTCAATATATGGGCGAGTTGGTGCCTCCCTTGCATAGCTGAGGCGCCACAGCTCGAAGCTTTGAAGGAGCGCGGCGTCACGATCATTGGTGTTGCGATCCGCGACAAGCCGGAGGATGTGGCGGCCTTTCTCGAACGGTGGGGGAACCCGTACACCCGTATTGGCGGTGACGAGATATCCTCAATCCAGTTTGAGCTTGGCTCGTCCGGCGTACCAGAGACCTATGTGATCGATGCGCAGGGCAGTATCCAGTATCAGCATATCGGCGACATACGCGAAGAACATGTCCCGCTGTTGCTGGAGAAGCTGGAGGCAGCGCGATGAAGCACTGGATTGTACTGTTTGCGTTGAGCGCGCTGTTTCCGGCTACCTTTGTGGCAATTGCCCAGGATGACCTTCCGCCCGCTCCTTATGCCTATACGCAGCTTGATGATCCCGTGCAGGAAGCCCGCGCTCTTGAACTGATGGAAACCCTGCGTTGCCTTACCTGCCAATCGCAGAGCATTGCCGATAGTGATGCACCGATGGCTGGAGACATGCGACATCAGGTCCGCAGCCGTATCGCCGCTGGTGAAGAGCCTGAAGCGATCCGAACCTGGTTGATCGATCGCTATGGTGACTATGTCAGCTATTCGCCTGAAGTCAGCTCCACCACCTGGCCTCTATTCGTCATACCGGCGGTGCTCCTGTTGCTGGTGGGTGTGGTCTTGTTTGGTCGTCTTGGAAGGCGCAGGAAAGAAGGTGACGAAGCATGACAGCCTGGCTGATCATCGTAGCGCTTGCGGTGCTTTCTTTCGTTGTCGGGGCGCTGATTCTGCGCATGCCTCGCGAAGGCTGGACGCTGTTCGCCGCCGTTCTGGTTTTCGGGCTGGCCGGTTATGCATGGCAGGGTTCTCCCGGACAGGCGTCGAGCCCAAAGGCACAAGAAGTTCGCGCGCAGCAATCGGGTCAGGAAGTCGTCGAAGCGCGGCTGCAATTGTTCGAAGACGCTGTGCCAAAGCCGGCTTATCTCGTGACCTCTGATGGCTTTGCGCGTCAGGGCCAATTTGGAGATGCGGCCCAATTGCTTCGCCGCGGGATGGTGGACAATCCGAACCATCTCGAAGGATGGCTGGCTCTCGGCAACGCTCTTGTCGGACATGCCGATGGGTTCGTGACACCCGCCGCGCGTGAAGCTTTCGATCGGGCGAATGCGATTGATCCGGTCAATCCATCGGCATCGTTCTTTCTGGGCTTTGCCTATTTGCGGAGCGGCGAAATCCGTGAAGCTCGCGCAGTGTGGGGTGAATTGCTCGATCGTGCGCCAGAGGATGCTGATTGGCGTCCCGGCCTGGAACAACGCGTTGCGGCGCTTGATGCGATGATCGCCAATGCCCCGATGTTACAAGGCCGATAGGGCCTTAAGCATGCCAAAATGTTGCAGGCGCGAAAGACCGGTGCTAGGTGCCGCGACCTTGCGGGAAACACCACGTTGGAACGCAAGATTGGGGCGCGGACCAGGCCTTGAGAAAGGCCGGCTCGTGAAGGGCAGTACCGAGGATCGGGAAATCCAATTGGCATGAGCGATACAGCAGCACCGGCACACCAACCACCATCCGGAGGCAAGAGCCACAGCGCATCCAAAACAGCGCTGGCGGTTGGCGCGATCGGTATCGTTTTCGGCGATATCGGCACCAGTCCGCTTTACGCTTTCCGTGAGACATTCGTCGGACCGCACCCGCTCGCTCTCGATCAGGCGCATGTGCTGGGCGTGATCAGCCTGATTTTCTGGTCGATGACTCTGGTTGTTGCGATTCAATACGTCACGATCCTGATGCGCGCCGACAATAAGGGGCAGGGCGGCAGCCTTGCACTCGTCGCACTGATTTCAAGCCAGCTCAACAAGTCCAAATATGGCTGGGTGGCGCTGTTGCTCGGCGTGTTTGCGACGTCGCTCTTCTATGGCGATAGCATGATTACCCCCGCGATTTCGGTCTTGTCCGCGGTGGAAGGACTGACCGTTGTCGATCAGGGCCTAGAGCAGTTCGTGATACCGATTGCTTTGGGATTGCTGGTGTTCCTGTTCGTGCTGCAGAAGCGCGGGACCGCCAAGGTCGGTGCTTTGTTTGCCCCCGTGATGATCGTGTATTTCACTGTGATTGCTGCGCTTGGCACGTGGCAGATCATTCAGACCCCAACGATCCTTTGGGCGCTCAACCCCTATCACGCGGTCAATTTTTTCGTGCTTGATGGCTGGCTGGCATTCCTGGCTCTCGGTTCGGTCGTGCTGGCTGTGACCGGTTCCGAAGCGCTCTATTCCGATATGGGCCATTTCGGGCGTGGCCCGATGCGCTTGTCGTGGTTTGGCTTCGTCATGCCCTGCCTCTTGCTCAACTATTTCGGGCAGGGTGCCATGGTGATCGGTCTACCTCCCGAACAAGCCGCTGAAGCGATCCAGTCGCCGTTCTTCTTTCTTGCCAGCGAGGAGTGGCGTTTGCCACTTGTTCTGCTGGCGACAGTGGCAACCTTTATCGCAAGCCAGGCGGTTATCTCCGGCGCGTTCTCGATTACCCATCAGGCCATCCAGATGGGCTACATTCCGCGTCTTAACATTCGCCACACATCGGAAACCGAAGGCGGCCAGATATACATTCCGGTTGTGAACTGGGCGCTGATGGTCGCTGTCATCATCCTCGTCCTCACCTTCCAGAACTCCTCGAATCTCGCGAGCGCATACGGCATCGCGGTTACCGGTGCGGTTACGATTGATACGCTGCTCATGGCGGTCTTGCTGGTCGGCGTGTGGAAGTGGAAATGGTGGT
>JBCBHD010000281.1:0-4092 GCA_038526115.1 Pseudomonadota bacterium
AGCCAGCGACCATCCGCCCCCTGTAATGCCCCGGCAACGACCCAAATGCACCCATCTGTCATGTCGGATTTTTTTCCATTCGTGCGATCCAAATCAACCATTTCTTAACGTCCTGAGCCGATTTGAGTGTTCATCAGGAGCGTAGAAACGGGTGTTCCCATGAATTTGACGACATTCCTAAAGCACATTGGAAACGACAATTCGGGTGCCACTGCTGTTGAATACGGACTGATTGCGTCGCTCATCGTGATCGCAGCGGTTGGAGGCTTCCAAGCAGTTGGAAGTGAGAATTCAACCGGCTGGGATGCGGTGAAGGACGCAGTTGAGGGGGCAATGAGTTAAGCTTTTCGAAAGGCTGCGGATTAGCAATTTTTCAAGAGCTGCCAATTAAACCCTCGAATGTCTGTTCATTTAACAAGAACGGGCACGGGTACCGAAGACTGAACCAGGAGACTACAAATGAAGTTCATCAACAAGATGCTCCGTGACGAGCAGGGCGCAACCGCCATCGAATACGGCCTCATCGCTGCTCTGATCGCTGTTGCTGCGATCACTGCAATGCAGAGCCTCGGCAGCCAGCTGGGCAGCACTTTCTCTGAAGTGTCGACCGAAATGGCTGGCTAAGTCGAAAGACTTACCGAAAACGGAAAGCGGCGGGGTTTCCCCGCCGCTTTTTTGTTTGTGCGTTTCAGATTTGATCGGTTCGATCCCGAGCCGTTCTAACGCGCGCGAACAATCAGCTTCACTTTCTGCCCCGCGATCAGGCCATCACTCGAACTGAGGCCATTCAGCACACGAAAACGGGCGACCTGCGAGTCGGTATAGGCCATACGCCGAGCAAGCCCGCTCACCGTGTCCCCACGCCGAACTGTGACCACATCAATGCGTCGCGGCACAACCGCATTCGCTTCTGTGGTCGAGATCCTGCGCATCGAGCGGAACATTGATGAAAAAGTGTTACCACCACCAGCAGGTGTGATCGCTGTGAAGTGATAGGCCCGGTCATTTGCAAATTCATATGCGAAAACAATCACATCAACTTGATTGCCGTTGTTGTTGACGCGCGCAGAACCGTAAGCTGCGCTGATCCCGTTCACCGTTGTTCGCTGAATGCTCGAAGGCGCGAGCGTGCTATTCTCTCCGCCAAGCGCGGTAAATTGCTGGCGCACATAGCTATCTAGATCGCCTGCATAAGGGGCTAGCGTCAGTTGCGCTCTTCCACTTTGCCCATTCACGCTCACGGCGCGGGTGCCGTTGACCATGTAGAAGCCCTGCGGCGCCTTGAATGACAGTCTAAGAACCGGGTGGATGAAATCGCTGCCTTCGATCACGCCCTGTTCGGGATCATCTCCATAGAGCATTCCATCGATCCGGGTCAGGAACGTATCGCGATTGGTCATCCCACTCGCCAGCCCCTGTGTCTTCGCAAGCGCTGTTTGAACCCTGCCCGCTGGATCCGGGTGTGTTGAAGCCCATTCAGGGACCGTTGCGTTGTTGCGCCCTTGCAATTGCGCATCGAGAGAATTTTGCGCCGCCAGGCTTGCCAAAACTGTGCTCATGGCACGCGGATCATATCCCGCACGCGTAAGGTACGTGATCCCAAGATCATCAGCTTCAAGTTCCTGCTTGCGCGAGAAACGCAGTGTAAGCAACTGAGAACCCTGAAGAAGTCCGCGAGACACCGTGTTGCCAATCTGACTGTCACCTAGCAAGATAGAACTGCCGATCGCGCCGAGCACACCGAGGATCGAATTGCGCTGTGCTGCTTGCTGACGACGCTGAGAATGCCGAGCTGCGACGTGACCAACTTCGTGGCCCAGCACCCCTGCCAGTTCAGCTTCATTGTTCATGAGCCCGACCAGCTGGCGCGTGCTGTAAATGTATCCGCCGGGGATCGCGAAAGCGTTGTTCACCGAGCTGTTCAACAGCGTAACGGTAAAACTCTCACGCGCATTGCCCAGGCCGGAATGCACAGCAATATTCTTGCCCACTTGCTCAACGTAACTAGCCTGCGATCCGGTCATGGCACCGCCGAACTCCGCCAGGAACTGCGGATGGTATTCCGCGCCCTGCTGTGCTTCGTTCTGTGTAATTGGAGTGGACGCGGATGGAATTGGTCCCCCTGCACATCCAGTCAAGACGAGCGCAAGTGGTGCGGCCCCGCCGAGCCAAAGTGATCTGCGTACGATTCCCATCTGTCTTCTCCCGCTTATTCTGGCTTGCAGCGCGAGCACGCGACGCCAGTCCCTTTCATCTGGTTATCGGGATGTTCGGGATTTCGGGCAACCCCTTGGGATGTAAAGAACCTTATACTCGGAGCTATCCGCCGAGTTGCAGAAACCGTTCTTCACGGGTGCGGATCAAGGTTTCGCTGGGCAGATCGACCAAGGCGTCGATCTCTTCTGTCAGGGCTTTACCAAGCGCTTTCGCAGTCGAAACAACATCGCGGTGCGCCCCGCCGACTGGCTCCTTAACGATGCGGTCAATCACCTTCAGACGCTTCAAATGCTGCGCAGTGACCTTCATGGCTTGCGCTGCCTCCGGTGCTTTTTCCGAGGTTCTCCAAAGAATTGAAGCGCAACCTTCAGGTGAAATCACGGAATAGACCGCATGTTCAAGCATAAGCACACGTTCCGCGCTGGCCAGCGCAACCGCGCCGCCCGATCCACCTTCACCGACAATGACCGAGACCATTGGAACAGGCAGAGCTAGACATGCTTCGGTGGAGCGGGCAATCGCTTCGGCCTGGCCGCGCTCTTCGGCTTCAATACCGGGAAACGCGCCCGACGTGTCGACCAGTGTAACAACCGGCAGGCCAAACCTTCCAGCGAGCTCCATCAAGCGGATGGCCTTGCGATACCCTTCGGGTTTGCCCATTCCGAAATTGTGCTCAATCCGGCTTTGGGTGTCATGGCCTTTCTCATGCCCGATCAGCATGACCCGGCGGCCATCGAGCTTGGCAAAGCCCCCCATGATCGCAAGATCGTCGCCGAAATAGCGGTCGCCGCCCAAAGGCATGAAATCCGTGAACGCATGCTCGACATAGTCGCGAAAGTGCGGTCGGGAGGGATGGCGAGCGACCTGTGTCTTTTGCCATGGTGTCAGCGATGAATAAGTGCTTGCCAGCAATTCCGCGCTTTTTGTTTCAAGCCGGGTGATCTCGCTGGCAATGTCAACGTCCTGATTGGCATCGACACTACGCAGCTCACTGATCCGCTCTTCCAGCTGAGCGACGGGTTTCTCGAATTCGAGGTAGGAAATCATGGCGCAGCGCTAGTCTGATGCGCGTTTGGGAGCAAGAGGGCGCGCAAGAGGATGCTTCTCATTCACTAATGCCACCAGCCTCGCTGCATCCACGTGAGTGTATATTTGAGTGGTGGCAATGTCTGCGTGGCCAAGCAATGTCTGAAGCACACGCAGATCAGCGCCTCCCTCAAGCAAGTGCGTGGCAAATGCGTGGCGTAGCACATGCGGACTGATGCCGTTCGGATCGAGGTCGGCGCGTACGGCCAGACCTTTCAGCATCTGAAACAGGCGCACTCTTGTCAGGTGTTTGCCACCTCGAGAAGGAAAGAGATAACGCGACACGGGTTCCGAGGGGCGAACTTTCAGCCAACCAGCCAGAGCAGCCTGCGCGCGTTCGCTAACAGGCACCATCCTCGCTTGTCCGCCCTTCCCCATGACTGTCAGCAAGGGAGCATCACGCGGCACCGCGGCAAGCGGAAGGCCGACAAGTTCCGTAGCGCGCAATCCCGACCCGTACAGCAATTCCACCAACGCCAACTGACGCAAAGCCGCAGGTTTGCCACTAACTGCTTCCAACTCGGCGCGCTCGAACAGCGCTTCGACTTGATCGTGGCTGAGGATCTTTGGCAGTGGCCTGCGCGAGCGCGGTTTCGGCAAAGCGCCAGATGGGTCATCCTGTCGCCAACCCTCATCTTGAGCAAAGCCGAAATACTGGCGAAGCGCCGAGGATTTTCGAGCGATTGTCGACGGAGCAAGAGAGCTCCACTCTTTCGCCAATTCGGTGATTTGCGCCCTTGATGCGCTTTCCAAATCGCCAACCAGCTCTTCGGCCGCGGCCAAATCGCG
>JBCBHD010000282.1:0-4084 GCA_038526115.1 Pseudomonadota bacterium
AATTGCGGGCTCGACCACTGCAGCGATTGCACGTCGGCGTAACGAAAAGGCAGAGGAAACCACCGAGCAGGCACAGCTAGCCATTGCGTGCCTGCGGCGATTTGGAAACGATGTGGGCGCTGAGATCGCGCTTTAGTTCGCCGGTGAGAGCGTTGCCTGAGCAATAATGAAAGTCAGGTAACCGGTGCGAATGGTAGTATCGGCTGACACCAATACCAATTGTGCAGGACAATCGGCCGGCACGGTAAAGCGTGCATCCACTTCCATCTCTTCAGCGAGGTCGAACACTTCATTGACCAACGCTTCGCCGTCCTGCGCTCCAGCGCAAACAACACGCCAGCTGGCCTGATCCTGCGTTCCAAACCTTTCTGCACGGAATTTGGCGCTCATCGTGTAGCGACCCGGCTTCAGCGCAACCAGCTTGCGGGCCACGGGACCGGTATAGCCTGACTGGAGCTCTGCCTCAATTTCCACCAGACCATCGCCTTCGGCTGAGGCAAGAACAAATGGCTCGATACCTTCGATGGAAAATGGCTGCCACGTTACCGGGCTGTAGGCTTCCGAAGTAGAGGCCGCCGTCAGCTGCAAATCGCTGGCTACACTTTCCTCTGCACCTTCGATCCGCCGAAAATGCGCAACAGCGTCCCCATAATCCTCGCTAGCAACAAGTTGGGTCAGCAGTTCCCGATCGAGCGATGAATAGGCCGATCCTTTGGGAAACCCGCCCGACAGCTTAGCCAATTCTGCGATCGCGACAGGATTCTTTGTGTTGGAGACCGCAAACCTCAGAAAGCTTTCCAGCCAAGGCGGTCGGGATTCCATGTAAGGCACGAACCGTTCTCTGATTACACCGCTTTCCAAAGCATCTGTCAGGACCGGATACAGGACCGCACGGGTCGATTCCTCAATCCGCAAGGCAGTGTCGTAATGGCGCAGAGCACGGGCAACGTCATTTCGTTCAACCGCATCCTCAATCAACCACAATTGAGCAGCGGCATCGCGCCGTTCCATTCGTTCGGAAACGGCCATCTGTTCGCGCACACCTGGCAAATCGGCATTGGCCGCGCTCGCCAGCCCATACAGACGGAAAGCAGGCGCGTTGATGGGCAGGTCCGAAACCGATTGGCGGACAACGCCGAGCACTGCATCATTGCCGCCGGGTGGGATGGTCCCTGCTGCCAGCTTGATCTGAGCATCGCGCACCAAAGCGACGGGATCATCGTCATCAAAAGACAGAGCAAGTGCGGGCAGTTTCGAATGGAATACATTCACCGCCGCGCTAGTTGCGGCACCATAGGCAACCAGCAAGCTACCGGCGATTGCCGCGAGCAGCCGCCCGGAAGGGCGCGGAAAGCGGGCCATCAGTCTTCCCGGTCGCGGCCATAGCCATAGCCATAGCCATAGCCGTAACCGTATCCTTCGAGGCCATTGCCATCGAACTTAGTGAAGATCGCACCGATGAGTGGAGCTTTGCCGCTGCGCAGGCGATCTAGGGAAGTGTTGATACCGCGTGCTGCAACGCCGCGCGCTTCAATCACGAATGCAACGCCATCAACTGCCTGAGCCAGAAGCGGTGCGTCTGCGAGCCCAAGCAGCGGCGGCGCATCAACAATCACATTGTCGAATTGCTGTGCCAGCCCGACGAACAGTTCCTTGACCTGATCACCGCTCAGCAGCTCGGCAGCACTTGGCGGAATGCCGCCAGCTGACATAAGCGAAAGTCCATCAAACTCGGTCTTCTGAATGACAGAAGCCGCCTCGGCCTGGCCAGCGAGCACATTGGAGAAGCCGCTGTCATTGGGCAGCTCCAGCAATTTGTGGGCTGAAGGCGAACGCATGTCGGCATCGATCATCAAGACCCGCTTGCCGGTTCGTGCCAGAACGGATGCCAAAGCGAAACCAGTGGTGCTTTTGCCTTCCGCGGGGCGTGTACTTGTCACCATCAAGACGTTGGGCAAGCCCGAGCTGGTTGCCAGTGCAAGGTTGGATCGCACTGACAAGTAAGCTTCCGAAACGTCCGATTTGGGGTCCTGAACAAGATCGATGACGTCATCGTCGCTTGGCGTGGCTGGGATGACTCCAAGCAGCGGCAGGCCGGTAAGCGGCGTGACTTGCGCCGGATCGCGTATGCCTTCTTCAAATTGCTCAAGTGCGAACACTGCAGCACCGGCGACGGCAAGACCGCCGAACAGAGCCACAAGCAGGTTAAGCGGAAGATTCGGTGAAGATGGGCCGCCCGGAACCTGTGCCTGATCAACAAGCGAAATGTTGCTCGCTCCTACGCCTGCGACGCCGATTTCCTTGTAGCGCTGCAAAAGCCCATCATAGAGCTCGCGGTTGGTATCAACTTCATTTTGATAGATGTTGTATTGGATCCGGTCCCGCTCCTGCGTGTTCAAACGCTCAGTTAAAGCTGCGACCTTGCTCCGCAGATCGTTTTCGCGGGCTTGCGCAGCGCGAAAATCTGCTTGGGTGCTGCCCCGAACCCGGCTTTCCTCACGTGCGATCGCGTTGTTCAGCTCGTCAATCTGGACTTGGAGCGCACGAGCGGCAGGGTATCCCGGCTCAAACTGCACCATCAGCTTCGCGTATTCAGCTTCCGCTGCCGAGCGTTGCTGGCGCAGTGCATTGATAGTTGAGTTGTTGACCAGATCGGCGTTTGTCCCGCCAGCTGCGCGAGCGCGCGCTTCCAGTTGGACCCGTTGTTCGGTCGCTTCCAGAAGCGCTTGGTTCATCGATTGCAAATCAAGCTGAACCAAAGTTGGCGTTGAAACTGTGCGACCATCCTGTTCGACACGGTCAAGGACCACGATCCCCTTGGCGTTCGCGTAGTTCACCAATTGGGTCTGCGATTCTTCTACGCGTTGCCGCAATTCTGCAAGGCGGCGCTCCAGAGTGCTGCGCGCGACAGCGGTCGACTCAAAACCACGATCGGTTTCATCGGCCACAAACTGCGTGGCCCATTCATTGGCGATCTGTGCCGACAGCGTGGGATTTCCGCTGGTGTAGCTAATGTCGACCAGTGCAGAGCGCGGAATTGGAGAGATGCCGATATTGCCGAGCAAAAGACCGATTGCCGCTTTGCGCCGAGTATCGAGAGTCTCGCGACTTGTTGCTGCGTCTTCTGAACCGAGCCAAGGTGTCGTTTCCGGATCGAGGCCATGCGCTTCGAAGAATTCAAAATTGTTGGCAAGGCGCAGTTCACGCGCCACGCGCTCAGCAACGCTGCGAGCAGCGAGCAATTCGTACTGGGTATCGTAAAATTCCTGGTCGAAGCGGCGATCGGAATCTTCCAACCCTTCAACGTTGGTGACGCGCTGATCTTGGCGGCTGATCTCTATCCGCGAAGATGCTGTGTATTGCGGTGTCAGCAGCAAGGTGATGACCAGTCCTGCCAGCAGAGCCAGAGCCAAAATCGCAAGGATCACCCATTTGCGACGTTCGATGATGCCGAGATATTCGCGCACCAGTGGTGTTTCGCGGCCAGCGGTTTCGTATCCACCATTGCTGTCAGACGTGTCGAAAATCGCGTCGCTCTGATCGGCGGTTGCGGGTTGAATGGCGTTCACGGTGTTGGTTCCGCCTTATCGATTGAGAAGAATGGTCAGCGGCGAGAGGAGGATGGTGGCTGCGCCAACAACATCATCGAACAGGCGCCGTGCATCGGAATCACCGACAACGATCGTGTCGTTCGGGTAGATGCGTGGATCATCATAGGCACCGCGACTGATCGCATCGAGATTGTACAGCGTCGCCATGCGCTGGCCTCCAACAGTACGGAAAACAATCACATCGCGGGCATTGCCATATTCAGAAAGTCCGCGCGCGGTCGCCACGGCTTCGATCAGAGTGGCTTCGCCGACGACCGGGAAAACACCCGGCTGAGTAACTTCGCCATACACAGTGAACGTGCGATTTTCGGAACTGACAAGGTTGGTGGTGACTTGAGGCTCGCGGATGAAGCGACCCTTCAGCTCGCCTTCGATCTTGCTGGATATTTCTCCAGTCGTCAGGCCCGAGACATTCACATTTCCGATCAGCGGGAAGCCGATTTCACCATTGGCATCCACCCGAACCCGACGGT
>JBCBHD010000283.1:0-4077 GCA_038526115.1 Pseudomonadota bacterium
GATCCGGGCCTCTTCGACGAGACGGTCGGCTTCGATCTGCTGCGCGTCCACCTGCTTCTTCGCCTCAATCCGGGCCGCTTCCGCCTCGCGGTTGCGCTCGGCTTGCTCGCGGGCGATTTCAGATGTTTGCGAAGCCCGGCGCACCTCAACCTCACGCTCTTGCTGGAGGCGGGCGTATTCGGTGTCACGGCCAATCTCGAACGAACGCTGGTCCGCTTCGAGGTTCTTCGATTCCATCTGAACGCGGGTGTCCTGCTCGATGTCGTTGCGCAGTTTCTTGCGCGCCTCAATCTGCTCGGTAAGCTTGGTGAGACCTTCGGCGTCAAACGCGTTGTTGGCGTTGAAGTGCTCGATCGACGTCTGGTCAAGACCGGTCAGCGAGACCGATTCCAATTCCAGACCGTTCATGGCCAAGTCGTTGGACGACACTTGTTGCACCTTCTGGACGAAGTCCGCACGCTGTTCGTGCAGCTCGTTCATGCTCATTCCGGCAGCCACAGAGCGCAGCGCATCGACGAACTTACCTTCGACAAGGTCTTTGAGCATTTCCGGCTGCATCGTGCGTTGACCGAGGGTCTGCGCCGCCATGGCAATCGCGCCTGCATCAGGGCGAACGCGGACATAGAATTCCGCCTTCACATCGATCCGCAAGCGGTCGAGCGTAATCAGCGCCTCCGCATCCTTGCGGACAACCGCAAGCACAAGTGTGTTCATGTTAACCGGCATGGTTTCGTGGAAGACGGGGATGACAAGTGCACCGCCGTTCATCACCACTTTCTCACCGCCAACACCGGTTCGCACGAATGCGATTTCCTTGGACGCCCGGCGATAGAGCGAGGTTAGGATGACAAAGATGATGAGTAGGACGAGAAGCCCCAGGCCGACCATAATGACTAGATCAATAATATTCATTTTCCCTCCGTTTGTGTGGTGCGCGCGCACCTGCATTTCGGGGTGCTAGTGGCGCGCGCGTTTGATTGTTTTGTGACTCAGCGTTTCCTCTGAGTCCACCGGCCCGTTGAGGTTATCTCAAAGAGACAGCATCGGGTTTTCGTACTGGACGCCGTAGAACGTCTGTCCTTCGCGGCGAACCAGCATGACGGTTTCGCCTTGTTTCAGCGTTGCTTCTGGATCGTTGGGCTCAACCATCACGAAATGCGGATGGCCATGCCGGTCGATCACTTTAGAGCGCGCAGGCGAACCTGCAGTGGCTTGTCCCAGCTGGATTTCAGCATCCCGGCGAACAAGGCTATCAAGCCCCACCGCACTGGTTTCGTCGTCCGGCAAAATCTTCGCCAAGGGCCGAGTGAGCGCTCCGGTAAGAGGAAACGCTGCGGCGCCTGCTGCAATGGCGGCAAGCCATGCAGGAAAGGGTGCCCCCAGAATGTTCACCAGCATCTGCTGGCCGACGATGCCGATCACCGTGAAGGTGAGCAGAAGCACGGAAAGCCAGATCAGAAACGGCACACGGCCAATTCCGAAAACACTCAATAGAGCCTCAAAGAAACCGCTAGACGCAGTTGGGTCAGCCACTTCGAAATCGGCATCGAGATCGACGTCGACATCAGCGCTTTCGAACATATCGCCCACGCCAATAAGTTGGATGATTGCGATAAAGACCAGCAAAATAGCCGCAGCTGCGAAAGGCAGATTGTAGGCTTCTAGAAAAGTCATAAACTCACCTCCTTTCATAAAGGGAGGCGGTTTTCACGAATTTGAAGTCGGCTGACTTATTGCCCGTAAAAACGCCTCCAGCTTCACAAAAAGCGGCGCGCTTCCTTGTTGCTCTCATGAACGTATTCTTAACAGATGTTACGCGTAAAGAACAGTAAAATCGGATATGTTGTTTCAATAATTCGTATGCGGATAAGATATTTCGCGCTGCGACTTGAATTGTTGCGAATGCATCACCACATATAAAGCTTGATTGCGCGCGATCGCGTGAAAATTTCCTACATCTGGCCAATGATACAGCGTTAGTTGGTTTGTTGAACACTGTTCTGCGGCTGTATCTTATGAACTAACGCTACCTTGTTCACCCGGGTGTGATCCGTAGAGGTAGCGTCTTTAGCCCACCCACAAAGGTGGTGTTCGCACGCTCTGCTTTGCCGGCAGGCTCTACGCTCTCCACCCGGTCTAGCAACGCCTCGAACAGCACTTTGATCTGGAGCCGCGCCAAATGCAGCCCCAAGCACTGATGAGAACCAGCGCCAAAGGCTGCATGGCGGTTAGGGCTGCGGGCAGCGTCAAAGGTGCGCGGGTCTTCGAACTGGGCGGGGTCGTAATTGGCTGAAACATAGTTCAGCATCATCCAATCGCCTTGTCTGATGAGTTGACCACCGACTTCGACATCTTCAGCGGCGGTGCGCATAAAGTGCTGGACCGAGGTGGTGGTGCGGATTGCCTCTTCGACCAATCCCGGCAGCAGCGAGCGGTCGGCTTTGACCCGCGCAAACTCTGCGGGGTCGTTAGCAAGCGCCTGCATCGCGCCCGACATGGTGGCAGAGGTCGTGTCATGGCCTGCTGCCGCCATGATGATGTAATAGCCCGCCATATCGCGGTCAGGCAGAAGCTCACCGTCGACCTTGGCATTGGCGATGACGCTGGCGACATCATCGGTCGGATTTGCACGGCGGTCCGCGGCAATCTGGGCGAAGTAGTCTTCGAAGTTCTTGACGGCTGCTGCGACCATTTGGACGATCTGTTCAGGGCTCATGTCCTGCATGCCCGAGCCGGAGAGGTCAGCATCCTGCCCGCCAAACATTTGCTGTGTGAGCATAAGCATGCGCGGTTCGTCTTCCTCAGGGATACCAAGGATTTGCATGATGACATGGAGCGGCATGGGAGCTGCGACAAGCTTGACGAAGTCTACCTCCGGTCCTGCCTCGATCATCGCGTCCAAGCGTTTCTCCGCAAGCGCGCGGATCTCTTCTTCCATCTTCGCAAGGTTGCGCGGCATGAACCAGTCCATGGTGAGCTTGCGGTATTTGGGATGGATCGGCGCGTCGAAGACCACAAGGCTATCAACCAGCATGTTCGAGCCGGTGGCTTTGCGCGAAAACTCGGTCGCCTCGCGGGTGGCGAAGACCACGGGCTTGGGATTGTTGAGGAAGGTCTTGTTGTCCTTCGAGATGCGCATCACGTCTTCGTACCGGGTGATGAGCCAGAAGGGCTCAAACGAGTCATCCTCGGCGACGACTTTGGCAACGGGCATCTCTTCGCGAAGGCGGTCGAAGGTGTCGAGGATGCCGTTCCATTCGCCATAGCTGGTCCCAGCGATGACTTCGCGGGCAAGGTTCTCGGGCAAAATTGCAGGTGCGTTCATGAGGTTCTCCTAGCTTTGCGCGTCGGCTTTGGCGGCATACTCATCACGAAGCTCGCGCTTGTAGAGCTTGCCATTGGCCTCGCGCGGCAGGTCCGGGCGGAAGTCGAACTGCTTGGGCATCTTGATCCGAGCCAGATTGGGAGCGAGGAAATCACGAAGTTCGGCCTCTAACTCATCGCCCGCATCGGCCATATCCATGGGCTGGACCACGGCGACGACCTTCTCGCCAAGTTCAGGGCACGGCGCGCCAATCACACCTGCGTCCATAACCTTGTCGTGAGTGACGAGCAGGTTCTCGATCTCCTGCGGGTAGATGTTGACCCCGCCAGAGATGATCATGTGGCTCTTACGATCAGTGAGGAACAGATAACCTGCCTCGTTCACATGTCCAATGTCACCGAGCGTCATCCAACCCTTAGGGTGCATCGACTCTTTCGTCTTCTCCGGGTCGTTGTGATAGGTCGGCAGGATCTCGTTCTCGAAATAGATCAGCCCGTCCGTACCCGCTGGCACCTCTTCATTGTCTGGCCCGCAAATGTGCAGCTTACCGTAGATCGCTGCGCCAACGGTGCCAGGATACTCAAGCCATTGTTCGGACTTAACCAGCGTCATCCCGATGCCTTCGGAGCCTGCATAATACTCGTTGATGATCGGCCCCCACCACTCAATCATTTCATGTTTGATCGGCACCGGACATGGTGCGGCTGCGTGAAGAGCGCGCTGGTGACTGGAGAGATCATGGCGAGATCGCG
>JBCBHD010000284.1:0-4066 GCA_038526115.1 Pseudomonadota bacterium
CAGTGTCGGGCGGTTCGTGGCGCCTACAACAACCACAGACTGTAATTCTTCAAGTCCATCCATCTCGGCAAGGATCGTATTCACCACGCGCCCAGTGACTTGTGGCTCGCCCTGACCTGATCCTCGAGCAGGAACGAGACTGTCGATCTCATCAATGAACACAACGCATGGCGCAACCGCACGTGCGCGCTGGAACAGCCTTGCGATCTGCTGTTCGCTCTCACCATACCATTTTGACAACAGATCGGAGCTTTTCATCGAAATGAAATTGGCTTCTGCTTCCTTCGCTGTGGCCTTTGCCAGAAGAGTTTTGCCTGTCCCCGGAGGACCATAGAGCAGAAAGCCTTTCGCCGGGCGAATGCCAAGACGGCGAAATGCATCGGGGTTCTTCAGGGGAAGTTCGATGCCCTCTTTCAGCTTGTCAATTGCATCGCCAACCCCGCCAATGTCATCCCAAGATACGGTTGGCATTTGCACCATAACTTCGCGCATTGCAGATGGTTGAATGCGCTTGAGTGCAGACAAGAAGTCTTCGCGGGTGACGCACAGGTCTTCGAGTACATCTTGCGGGATGGTCCGCTCATCGAGATCAAGACGCGGCATGATGCGCCGGACGGCGTCAATAGCAGCCTCTCGAGCGAGGGCAGCGATATCCGCACCTACAAAGCCATGCGTGACGCGGGCCAACTCGTTGATGTCGACAGCATCTTCAAGCGGCATTCCCCGCATGTGTATCGCAAGGATCTCGCGTCGTCCGCCCTCATCCGGAACACCGATCACGATTTCGCGGTCAAAGCGACCCGGTCTGCGGAGCGCTTCGTCGATTGCATCGGGACGATTGGTGGCAGCAATCACCACAAGATTTGCGCGCGCTTCCAGCCCATCCATCAAAGTGAGCATCTGTGCGACAAGGCGTTTTTCCGCCTCGCCAGGGACTTGAGTCCGCTTGGGCGCTATCGAATCGATCTCATCGATAAAGACGATGGCAGGCGCTGATCGAGTCGCCTCTTCAAAGACTTCACGCAGCCGCTTTTCGCTTTCGCCATATCCCGACCCCATGATTTCGGGGCCATTGATGGTGAAGAACTCAGCATCGCTTTCATTGGCTACTGCCTGAGCCAGGCGGGTCTTCCCAGTGCCGGGAGGGCCATGAAGCAACACGCCCTTGGGTGGATCAACGCCAAGCCGGGTGAACAGCTCAGGATAACGCAGCGGCAGTTCGACCATTTCACGCAATTGCTGAATGGTGTCTTCCATCCCGCCGACGTCATCGTAGTTTACGACTGCGCGAGCATCCCGAGGTTCTTCAAACTCCGTGCGCAATTCGACCTCGGTATTCTCGTCTATATGGACAATCCCTTTGGGTGATGTCGAAGCAACGGACAGGCGTATCTGCGTAAGGGCATAGGCTGGCGCACGCAAAAGCTGCCGCACGTCAGATGGCATATTCTGTACGGGTTGCTGCCCAGTGGTAGCAACGAGATCGCCAGCGACGAGTGGCTTTCGGAAGAAGTTGCGCTTCAACGCCTGTGTCGGGCCTTGCAGCCGCATTTCCCGCTGAGCAGGGGCGAAGACCACGCGGGTCGCCGGACGCGATTCCGCTGCAACAATCTCAACATGCTCACCGGATCCGGCTTCGGCATTGCCGCGCTGCAAACCATCAAGCCGGACGACATCCAACGTATCGTCCTCCTGATAGGCCGCCATGGCGATCGCAGCGGTGGACCGCTTGCCGGTGATCTCTACGACGTCACCTTCCGTTATTCCAAGCTGTTGGAACGCAGATCGGGGCATGCGCGCGATACCTTGGCCAGATTCCTCTTGCCGAGCCGGCGCAACCTGTAGGCGGGCGGACCGGCTTTGAGTGTCGGTATCGGCATCTGCCATGGGTGGAAGTCCTTTGATCTAGCTGAATCGCAAAGCTGCGTATCGAGCTAGCTAAGGAGGCAGACCTATGAATGCAAACCACTTGCCGTGCGTCCGTTCACAGTGACGGACCGCACGCATTCCGATCGGAGCAAATACCAGCCCGCTAAGCAGAAAAAAGCCCGGCACAATGGCCGGGCTGGAAAAGTTTGGGAGAGGATGCCTGAAAGGCACAAGGACATATGCGCTTCGACCAGATTTTGTGCAAGTGCGAATGGCGCATATTGAGTTGCAAGTTTTGCAATAACATGCCTGATTCTCACCAAAATGTGCTCTTTGCTGCAAATTATGCTGCCTAATAATTAGACATTGGCGCTAATCTGCCTGAATTTTACACGATTTATCATGGTGCAATGCAGCATTATGTCGCTCGGAAACCGTGCTCACAAAACGTGACAGCCGCATCTCATGCCATTAATCAGGGCCGACATCGCCCATCTCCGATGGGTGCAATTCTCGGACCAGCAGGATGTTCCCATGAACAAGCTCTTTCCAAGCGCCGCCGCCGCACTCGAAGGTGTCATTGCAGACAACATGTTGATTGCGGCGGGGGGCTTCGGCCTTTGCGGCATCCCAGAAAGACTGTTGGATGCCATCCGCGATAGCGGAGTTTCGGGCCTGACATTCGCGAGCAACAATGCCGGCATCGACAACGAAGGCATCGGGAAACTTTTGCGCACCCGGCAAGTCCGCAAGATGATTTCTTCTTATGTCGGCGAGAACAAAGAGTTCGAGCGTCAGTTTCTCGCGGGCGAACTTGAGGTGGAGTTTTGTCCGCAAGGCACCTTGGCCGAACGCATGCGAGCGGGTGGAGCTGGCATTCCGGGATTCTACACAAAGACAGGCGTCGGAACTCAGGTCGCAGAAGGCAAAGAGCACAAGGAATTCGCAGGAGAGACCTACATCCTTGAGGAGGGGATCTTCGCTGATCTTGCCATCGTGAAAGCTTGGAAAGCGGATGAAACCGGCAACTTGATGTTCCGCAAGACGGCGCGGAACTTCAACCAACCTGCTGCGACCTGCGGCAAGATCTGCATCGTCGAAGTAGAGGAAATTGTGCCAGCAGGGTCGCTGGATCCTGACGCAATCCACCTGCCCGGGGTGTTCGTCAATCGGATGGTGCTGGGCGCCCCTTACGAAAAGAAGATAGAATTCCGCACCACGCGAGAGCGCGAGACCGCGTGAGACAAAACGCCGCCCTGAAAGCGGCCGCGCTCCTGGTCGCCTTACTCAGTCTGAATGGCTGCGTTGCGGCCGCTATCCCCTTAGTCGCTGGCGCTGCAGTGGCGCGGACTGCGACGGACGGACAAGAACCCGGCGATGCCGAGCAAGCTCAAGCCGAGCGGCAGGCCGCGCTCAACGCGCAGGTTGAGCTATCGGAATTGGCTGCTGCTCCGCCACCCATAGCAGTCGAAAACCTCGCGCCTGCCTCAACCCCTCGCTCGCTTGCGGATGCGGATGAGTTCAGCGATTTGATCCGATACGCGAGCGAAGCCAGCCAACCTTCTGCCGGGCAAGCCGTTCCGCCATCAGCCATCCTTCTTGATTC
Organism: Pseudomonadota bacterium; assembly: GCA_038526115.1. Taxonomy (GTDB): domain Bacteria; phylum Pseudomonadota; class Alphaproteobacteria; order Sphingomonadales; family Sphingomonadaceae; genus Erythrobacter. Next base: position 3,476 of record JBCBHD010000284.1, read on the forward strand.
AACTTCGCTGCGCGAAAAGCGGGCTCCCTGTCTTGCCAATCTACCGACGGTGTTGATCGATCTTGATCCGGAAGACGGGCAATTTGCGCTTGAAGGAAAAGACCGCATTGCATCGCCAACCTTGGTTGAGGGCCTCGCCCAGTTGCGCGAAGAAGGTATCTCGATTGTCTGGATTTCTGGCCATTCAGCCGCAGACGCGGACAGGGTCAGAGTTCAACTCAAGCGCTCCGGACTTGATCCGGACAGCACGGATCAGATGCTGCTAATGCGCTATCCGGGCGACCGCAAACAGACCCGTCGACAAGATCTCGCAGAAGTCAGCTGCATCATCGCGATCGCGGGGGACAGTCGTAGTGATTTTGACGAACTGTTCGACTACCTCGTCAATCCCGAAGCTGCGCTCGCTCTGGAACTGCTGATTGGCCAAGGCTGGTTTCTGATCCCTCCGGTGTTGGCTGAACCGCACTCGCAAACCGTATTATCGAAAGACTGAAGGCACACTCTATGACTCAAGAGCAAATCGGATGGACCCGCGATCAGATGGCCGCCCGCGCCGCGCGAGAGCTTGAAGATGGCTACTATGTCAATTTG